>CAZWFM010000036.1:0-3740 GCA_964633185.1 uncultured Bacteroidales bacterium
TCTTGCAGAACTATACAATTCTGCGCTGAAAATGATTAATGAACTGGACCAAAAATTGTAGGCGTGAAAAAATATCTGTTTATAATACTCTTTCCATACTGTTTCATCTATCAAGGTATTGCTATTACAGACCCTGATTCTGCTTTTCATCAGGCAAATAATTTGTATTCGGCTGGCAACTATCCGGAAGCTATTGGACTGTATGAAACTATTGTATCTCAGAGGATGGAATCAGCTGAACTATATTTCAACCTGGGGAATGCCTATTATAAAATACACAATTATCCCCGCTCAATTCTAAATTATGAAAGAGCGCTGCTCTGCAATCCAAGAGACGTTGACATCCGCCATAATCTGGCAAAGGCACGTTTGTATATCATTGATCAGGTAGATGAAATACCTGAGTTTATTATTAAAAAATGGATTAATAGCGTAATCATCTTATTCAAATCAAACACATGGGCACTTCTTAGCCTTGTTACCTTCACTCTTGGAATTCTTTTTTTATTGGTTTATTTTCTCTCCGGTAAGCTTGTCATGAGAAGAGCAGGATTTTATGCGGGGAGTATAGTATTAATCCTTTCTTTCATATTGTTTTATGTATCGTTCAAATCAAAAAACTTAATCGAGAATAGTAACGAGGCCATTATAATGACTCCGACAGTTACCATCAAGTCATCACCACGCGATTCAGGAACAAATTTGTTTATTATTCATGAAGGTACTAAAGTTAGTATTGTCGATTCACTGGATAATTGGTATGAGATTCGTTTGTCTGATGGTAAACAGGGGTGGATGCAGCAGAAAGATATAGAGTCTATTTAGCACGTTAATAGAATCCTTCATACTTTCTGAGATCTGAACGCGCATTCAGGCACATGATTGGGATCTTATATTTATTCGAAATATAATTCTGATCTTTCAATCCCATCATTGTCTTGGCAATAGTAAGATTTTTGCTAAGCATTATAATAATTAGTTCGGCACTTATATTATGAGCAAATTCAATGGTTTCCTGAACCATATTGTATTTTCGTTTTGCAGTAACAATTTCATAATCAATATTCTTACCTTCAAGAAACCGCTTTGCAAACTTCAGGTTGTTGCGGATTATATAATCATTTGCATTGGGTTTAAATAAGAAGATTTTTGAAGTGTAATATTTTGAAAGGTAACTGATCCATGCCAGTTTTTCCTTGTTCTCTTTTCTGAAATCTATTGGAAATACCACGCGTCTTAAAGCCAGACGCTTTGGAGGCTCCTGAACAACATAAAAAGGGATCCTTGAACCTGCCATCACTCTGACAGAACGAGACCCTAAAAGCTTTTCCCTGCCTGAAGGTTCCTGGGTTTTCATTACAACCAAAAAGGCATCTATTGTTTCAGCAAATGTTTTTATTGCAGTCGATACTTTGCCTGGCCTTACATGGCAGTCTACTTCCAGTCCATACTTTTTGGAAACCTCATCTGCTATGTTTTTCAATTTTTTGAGTGCAATTGATTCATCAGTCAGCTCATGAACGATATGAAGAAATACCAGAGTCGATTCCGTTATCTTGGCAATTTGAACTGCATGCTTTACTGCATGATCCGATAATTCCGAGAAATCATAAGGAATTAATATTTTTCTTTTGATTGGATTCATTGCTGTGAAATTACACAATTAAAATAACGAAATTTTATCAAAAAAAGAGAAAAATATTTGAAAATGAATTAATTTGTATGCAATCAATTTAATATTATGAATTCAACAGTTATAATAATTATTGCATTTGCCGGCTATTTGGTTGCCTACCATACATATGGAAAATACCTAGCAAAAAAAATATTTCAACTGGTTGCCACTAACAAAGTACCCGCAGAAGAATTTTATGATGGGGTGGACTATGTGCCAACAAAGAAAAACATCTTGTTTGGGCATCATTTTACTACCATAGCAGGACTAGGACCTATTGTTGGTCCGGCAATAGGAATAATTTGGGGCTGGCTTCCGGCATTATTGTGGGTGTTTTTCGGATCAATCTTTATGGGAGCAGTTCATGATTTCTCTACACTTATTATCTCTGCCCGGAATAAAGGGAAGTCAATTGGAGATTTAACAGGTATAATAATTGGTCCGGGGCCAAGGTATGTATTTCAGTTTATCATGCAATTGCTGCTTTTTATTGTTCTTACAGTTTTTGCACTTATTGTTTCCACCTTGTTTATGCTTTACCCTGAGTCTATTATACCTGTTTGGGCACAGATTCCGATTGCTATGTGGCTGGGGCGTCAAATTCAGAGAGGCAAAAGTGATTTATTGTATTCCATCATTGCATTGATTCTGATGTATGCAACAATAATTCTGGGAGTATATGTTCCTGTTGATCTGTCAAAACTTGGATTATTTCAGCATCTTTCGCAACATGGATTTGTTTTAAGCAATCTTATAACTGTAACCTGGTGTATAGCGCTTTTCATTTACGTGTATTTTGCCTCGACAATGCCAGTACAGAAGCTTTTACAACCGAGAGATTATATTAATTCTCATCAGCTTATTGTAGCCATTTTATTGATAGCGGCCGGGATTTTTATCGCTCATCCGGTAATGTCTGCTCCGGCAATAAATCATAAGGCATTTCTGCCTGGCAATGATATTCCTAATATTATGCCTATTCTTTTTATTATTATTGCTTGTGGAGCAATCTCAGGTTTTCACTCCATTGCAAGTTCCGGAACCACCGTAAAACAATTGAAAAGTGAATCAGATAGTTTATTCATTGGATATGGAGGGATGCTTACAGAAAGTTTTTTGTCTGTTCTTGTGCTTATTTGTGTTGCTGCAGGCTTAGGGATTGGATTGGAAAAAAATGGTGTATTATTTACTGGCTCAGATGCATTTTATCAGCATTATTCATCCTGGGCTACAACAAATAGTGGAATAGGAGCAAAGCTTGAATCCTTTATTGTAGGTGCAGCCAATTTATTTGAATTTATCGGTATACCAAAAGAAATAGGTCGACCTATGATTGCAGTATTTATAGTAAGTTTTGCAAATACAACTCTTGATTCAGCTACGAGGATGCAGCGTTTATCTCTTCAGGAAATAGTCAGTTATAATAAAACAGGTGACAAAAAGAGTATTATTGAGAATAGATATGTTGCAACATTTGTTATTGTTTTGGTTGCTGCTGTTATGACATTTGTGAAGCCAGGTGGCAAAGGAGCACTTATTTTATGGCCCTTGTTTGGTGCATTGAATCAACTTTTAGCTGGATTGGGTCTTGCTCTTGTCAGCATTTTTCTGTATAGGAAGAAAAAGAAATACATGCTTGCCTTTATTCCAATGGTGATTGTTCTTATTATGACGATTTGGGCTATGATAGAAAATTTATTGAGTTTTATTTCAGAACGGAATATTCTTCTTGCTCTCATATCCATATTGATAATCATACTTACTTTCTGGCTATTGGCCGGAGGTTTGGTAACTATAATCAGGAGTAAAAAGGTCAATGTCTGATATCAAAAAACTGGTATTCCTTCAGATCATTACATTCTTCAACAATGACCTCTTTTACATCTGAATAACTGGGGCCATTATAGCACCATGCAATAAAATGTGTTAACTGTATCTCTGTTCCTTCCGCTTCGATATAAACATTGCCATCGTATGTATTTTTCACGAATCCTTTGATTCCCAATGACATGGCCATTGTTCTGGCAGTAAATCTGAATCCTACGCCCTGTACATGTCCTTTAAC
>CAZWFM010000036.1:3750-10967 GCA_964633185.1 uncultured Bacteroidales bacterium
TTTTTATGAAGTTTCTTTATTTCGGGCATTGAAATTAATCTGCATTAATCATTTCAAATTTTCTATTGATCAATAAATTAGTGTGTTAAATATTTATTTACCAGCGATAATAATTCTTCTACCTCTATCGGTTTAATAATGGAGTCATTACATCCGGCAATTCTGCATTGTTCTTTATCTTCCTGCAGAGTGAGAGCTGTTTGAGCAATGATAGGAACCGTAGGATTGAATTTACGTATTTCTTTTGTGGCTTTTATGCCATTCATCACCGGCATCCTTATGTCCATAAGGATAAGATCAATTTTATTAATAGACATACAAAGCTCAACAGCTTGTTTACCGTTTTTGACATATAAGATCTGAGCACCTGTTTCATGAAATACTGCTTCAAGAAATAATCCGTTTACTTCCTCGTCTTCGACAATAAGTATAACTTTTCCTTTCCAGTTGAATTGTGCACTTAAAGATGTTTCTTCTTCCACTGATTCTTGCTGATTGTCAGGTGAAGCTTCATAGGGAATATGAAAAAAGAAACTGGAACCTGTTTCAACATCAGATTCAGCATACATTTTTCCCCCAAGAAGATGAGTAATCGATTTAGCAATCGTGAGACCAAGTCCGGTTTCATCATCGTACCTGTCAAAATCTTCTGTATTGATCTGACTATACCTGTCAAAGAGATATATGAGGTCTTCTTTACTTGCCAGATAACCTGAATTATGAACAAAAAACTCTATTTTATTATCTTCCGGCATGCAATATCCAATCTCAATTTTACCTTCTGATGTATATCTTAAGGAATAATTAAGAAGGTTAATGAATATCTGATGTATTCTTCCGATATCTGAATAGATCTCAATACCATTTTTTGAAGCCGGTTTTGTTTTAATAACTACTTGTTCTCTTCTGTGGGTCGATCGAATAATATCAGTTTCATGAAGTACTTCATTAATAAGTACATTTGTATTCATGCAGGTTTTTGTAATACTCATTGTCCCGCTCTCATATTTTGCTATTTCGGCCACATTATCAATTAATTGAAGCATACTTTTACTTTGCCTTTTAATTACATGTATATATTCATCCAGTTTTTCCGGCTCGGGTTCAGTCAAACTTAACAATTCAGCAAATCCAAGAATTGAATTCATTGGCGTTCGTATAGTATGCGATATGTTCAATAAAAAGGTCGTTTTTATCTTATCAGAATCTTCAGCTTTTTCCAAATTTCTCTGAAGTTCCCTCTGTTGTTTTATTTCTTTTGTAATGTCTCTGATTGCACAAGTAAGAATAGGTTCATTCTCATCAGGATAATTATATATGCCATTAACCAAAAAGAATTTTACTTCCTTATAGTCTTTTATTTTCTGGGTAAGTCGGAACTGACCGTTAATTTTCTTTTTTTGTGTTTTTGGTATCGAAAAAAGTTCTTCAAGGAATGGTTTATCATCAGGATGTGTATTTTTTATCAGTTCTTCTTCATGTATTGTTTCATTATCGGAAATGCAATTTTCGAGCAGATTGTGTAATGTATATGAATTTAAAAATGCCCTTTCCTTAAAACTATAAATGAAAAAGCCGGATGATAACAACAAGCAAACATCGGAAAACATACTTTCCATTTTGCATTCACTATCTTCAAGAAGTCGAATTTTATTCAGTGATACCGTATTTTGTTTTTCCAGTTCCTTTGTTTTTTGATCGCCAGATTTTTTACCACTGATTTTTTTAGAAGTGGACATAAACAAATAAAATTGATGAATTTAACAATCAGAAATCAACAAGAACAATTTTATCCCTCAGCCTTTTGTATGAATGCGGAATAACTATTTTCTTTATCAACTGAGGCTTTAGAAAGCAAAATTAATATTTCAATTTCTTTACCGGTTTTGGGTTTAATTTTTATTTTTTCTCTGTGTCCGATGATCTTATGATCACCTGGTCCTGTATATTTTGTGAGGAATGCACTTTGATCAATTGCATTATCGGAAAACAGGATGCCGATGTTTTTCCCGATAATTTCAGATTTTGAGTAGCCAAGCAATTCAACAGCTGCCGTATTAAAAGCAATAATCTTATTATCGTGTGATGTTGTAATTACAGCGTCTGAGATATTTTCAATCGTCATTTCATATCTGAGTTTTGCTTTTTCTACCTCACGGTATTGTTCAATCATTTCCATTTTAACTTCTTTCAACTTTCGACTTAGCTCTTTCTCAGATTCACGCAAAAGTTTTTCTTGTTTTTTCAGCGTTTCATGTTGTTGTTTGGATTCAATTTCCATTAACTTTTCATTGGTTATGTCATTCCCGATATATATAACCTTTTCAACTTCACCATACATATTATATACCGCACTGAAAGCACCTCTTATCCATTTTTCTTCTTTGGATTTTGTGTTTATTTTAAACTGACCCTGGAAATTCATTCCTCTTACGATGGTTTCCCATTTTTTATTGAACAATTCAAGTTCCAAAGCATCGATAAGATCAAATATTGATAATTTGTTAATTTCCTTTTCTGAATATTTAAAGAGATATACGAATGATTCATTGTATTCTTTAATATTTCCATTGATATCAAATTCGATTTTAATACTGGATCTGTCAACTGCATCAACAACACCTTCAAGATTAAGGCTCAATTTCTTTTGTTCGGTAGTATCAAGTCCAAGAAAAAGAATACGTTCCACGCCGTCTTCTTCATTTCTTATGCATGTGTATGTAGCCATTGTCCATAAGTCCTTTTCAGTACGGGTTAAATGTTTCATGTACCCTTCAAAATGCCTTCCGCCTTCGGCAAGGCCAGTCCATATTCTTTTAAACCATTCTTCATCTTTCTTTGCGATAAACATAGATATTGGTTTTCCTTCGACATCAGAATTCGAAGAATATTCAAGCTTTTTTAAAAATTTTGTATTGGCATATATCAGGGTTCCATCAGGACTGTATTCTGCACGTAACATAGTATGATTGACTGTGGTCTCAAGTTTCAAAAAGCGATCTGCCTGTCTTGCAGCTTCCTCCTGTGTGGCCTGCAGTTCTTCCATATTCTGTCTCATTTCTTCTTCCTGGGCAGAAAGAGTTTGAGCTTGCGCCTTTGAATCTTCAAGCAACTTTGCAGTCTGCATATTCATTTT
Organism: uncultured Bacteroidales bacterium; assembly: GCA_964633185.1. GTDB lineage: Bacteria > Bacteroidota > Bacteroidia > Bacteroidales > UBA10428 > UBA10428. The sequence continues at coordinate 6,887 of CAZWFM010000036.1, forward strand.
CACAGTGGAAAGGATCGATCCGGTACTTTCTGCTATCTTCTCAACAAAACTTATCTGATGTTTTTCCAATTCATTCAGAGAAGCAATTTCCAGGACTCCAAAAAGCTCTTCATTAGAAAAAATTGGTGTTACCAGAAGACTTCGCGGATTTGCCTTACCCAAACCTGACGTTACGTTTATATAAGAATCGGGAAGATCAGTCAGGTAGATGGTTTTGTTTTCAATTGCACTGGTACCGATAATTCCTTTTCCCCACTTTAACTTTTTATCGGTATATTTTTTTCTCCCATATGCATAAAAAGCGATCAGATCAAAATAATTTTCTTTCGTTTCATTTTTAAGCAAATAAAACCCACCCTGAATGGCATCAATGTAATTGGTAAGATTTCTAATTACATTGTATGCAAGATTATTCAAATTGTCATTATCCTTTCTTAGTATTTCACCAAAATTGGCAAGACCTTCAGCAGTCCAATTTCTTATTTCATCTTCCTTTCGCCTTTTTTCTGCTGATTCTTTATTGAATTTAAGGGTATCTCTTAATTCTAATAACGATTTGGACAATTTATCATCTTCATCCATTTTCAGGTCCGATGAAAAATCTTCTTTTATCAGTTTTGAGATAAAGCTTGCAGTCTCGAGAGTTTTTGAATGCTCTTTCTCTATGAATTTTTGTTTCCTATCTATTGTATTGCTAAAGTTTTTAAACAGGAAAAACACGAAAACAGGTATAAGAAAAACCAGTATGGCAATAATCCATAATAGAGGATGTGTAGCAATGATTCTTAAAATGGACGAAAATGAAATTACCTCAGTGATATCTGTGATGAATACGATGATAAGACTAACTACGAAAATGAATAAAGAAAGGATAAAACTTAGTAGTGTAGCTTGAATTGTTGTATCACGTAAACCCTGTTTATTCATGCCTCGAAGTAATGTATTACACAATAATCAATCTAATGAAAATAAATATAATCATTTATTCATAAACAATCTGAATTCTATTATGAAATGTTTCCAACACTTAAAGCTTACATGTACTGCCAATGATTGCCAATCTATGATTATTTGGTTTTAAGTAATTTATGATGCTATTTGAAAGTTGGAATTTATAAAGTCAGATTACTATAAAGGCATATGATTCTTGTACTTAGGCTGCTACAAAATAACAAGGAGGGCAAATCTGTTTAAGCACGTTTTACCAAAGGAATATTAAGTATTTCCTGTATGCATAGCAAAAAACGATCCCGGTCAATTGGTTTAGTAAATATTCCGGCGATCCCCATTTTTTTAGCAAGATATAAATAGTATGGTTTGCTACCTGAAATGGCAATTATATCAGAAGCCGGATATTTTGATTTGATTTTTCTTATCAATTCGAGACCTTCCAATTTTGGCATCACGAGATCAGTGATTACCAGATCGTAAGTTAAACAGGAGAGTAAATGAATTGCACTTAATCCTTCAGGAGCTTCATCGACAAGAATTTCATTTTGGAAATACTCGTGCAAAATATGTACGATTATTCTTCGTTCAAGTCTGTTATCATCAACAACAAGTATTCTTTTCATACAAGTATCTTTATAATAGAAACGCTTATAAAAGGGATAGGTTATAAGCAGTTTATGAATAAAGGGAATAGGATGATGAAATGCAATATGGAAAGGTTAAAAATAATTTATAAGGGTTTAACTGTCTTTTCAAGTACTTGTTCAACCCGTTCAACCAAATATTGCAGGTCAATAGGCTTTTTTACAAAATCAATGGCACCCATTTTCATAATCCGATCAACATTTTCTTCGTCAGTGAGGGCAGATACAACAATTACCGGTGTATTCTTGGTTTTTTCATTTTTTCTTATTTGCTCCAGAAAATCAAATCCACTGATTTTGGGCATAAGGAGATCCAGTAAAATCAAATCAGGTATTTCTTTTTCAATTAAGGCGTAAGCCTCACTAGCATTGAGCGCTGTTTCAATTCTGTAACCTTTTTCATCCAAAATTGCTTCAAGTAACACAACATTAGTTGTAGAATCATCAACAACCATAATTTTATAATCTTTGTGTTCTTCCATTTCGGATTCTTTTATCTTAAAGCTAATAAAAAATAACGAATTAACAATATTGCTTTCACAGTTTATGAATTTTTGCTATTTAAATATATTTAAAAAAAATGAAATAATTTTAAGTTGGGAAATTATCATTCATATTAGTGATTTATCTCATCTTTTTTTTTAAAACATTTCAATTCGTGAACTTTTTATGCTATATTTAATGATAAACGGAATTCATTGGTTATGGATAAGTCGAATATTGCAGAACGAGAATCTGTTATTCCATATGGGGATTTATTGCGTGAAGAAGAATTACAGGATGTTCTAGATAACAGCAATATCGTTACTTTCAATAAAAAAGAAATTATTTTCAGACAGAACACCCGAACATCTCACATCATGTTCATTAAATCGGGGATGGTAAAAATATTTAAGGAAGGGCGTAATGGCAAGTTTATAATTCTTAAAGTCTCAGTTCCCAATGACTTTCTCGGATTGCTTTCCATTTATGGAGGAGATACACATCATTATTCTGCTTCTGCAATCCAACCTTCTCAGATCTGTTTTGTTGACATCAATGTTTTTAATAAAATACTTGGTTCCAATGGGGAGTTCGCAGCAATGATCATTAAAATAATTTCCCGTAATGGTCTGTTTATATTCGACAGGTTGATGAGTCAGTCTCACAAACAATTGCCTGGAAGAATTGCTGATGTTATTTTATACTTCTCAGAAATTATCTTTAGTAGTGAGGAATTCGAGTTTCCGTTTACAAGAAGAGAGTTAGCTGAGTTAGCAGGCACTACAAAAGAAAGTTTTATACGCACTTTAGCAGAGTTTAAAAATGATAAAATCATTGATCTTGATGGGTCATTTGTTAAGATTAATAGTTTAAAGATTGTAAAAACTTTAAGTGAATTGGGTTAATAATTAATACATATACTATTATGTCTGTATTAAAAGTTGTTATAGCCGATGACATTTTTACAAATCGTTTGCTGTTATCTGAAATCATTGAAGATTTGGGATATGAGTACATTACAGTTGAAAATGGGAAGGAAGCCATTGAAGCCTTAATAAACAATGATATTGATATTGTTTTAATGGATATTGAAATGCCTGTGATGAATGGTATAGAAGCTACAAAATATATCAGGGAAAAATTAGACAAGCCCAAATGTTATACAACGGTTGTTGCACTCACGGCACATAATCCTAAAATTTTTTTTGATGACTATAAAGATGTTGGATTCAGTCAGTTATTAACAAAACCATATTCTATTAAGAAAATTACCGATTTACTGAATAGTTATACATCAAAAATCAATTCGGCATAAAAGGAATGATGATTGAAAAAGATCATCGGATCAATTCAGCGATTTGTGTTAGTCCTTTTTCATCATGGCAATCAAATGCCTGCAGTGAATCACTATCCACATCCAATACAGCAATAACTTTGTTAGACTCATCAAAAACAGGAACGACAATTTCTGATCTTGATCGGGCATCACAGGCAACATGGTCTTTGATTTCATGTACATTATCAACGATAATGGTTTTTTTCTCAGTCACACATTTCCAGCATATCCCCTTGTGATAAGGTAATGTCTGACAGGCTAACGGTCCCTGGTAGGGACCGACATGTAAATTATCGTTGCGAAGGAAGTAGAATCCAATCCAATAAATATATGGAATTTTATAATAGAGAATCGCATTAATTGTAGCTAACCTGGAAATTGTATCAGAGCTATCTGATAACAGCTCCTGCAATTGCTTATAGATACGATTGTATCGTGCAATTTTATTTCCCTTTTTGGCCATAATAACGCATAGCAATAGAATAATTCATTACCAGAATTATTCTTGCCGATAATATGGAATGATCAGTTTATGCCGGTAAAAATTCGTAAGTTCTGATTACTTTATACAAATTATAAGGTAAGGGTTTTAAAATAATTCTCTTGTTACCCTTCTGGTAAAGAACATAATTGTAATAAGTGAAACATTGAAGATTTGTTGGAAATA
>CAZWFM010000037.1:0-10962 GCA_964633185.1 uncultured Bacteroidales bacterium
GCGGAATGCTGGAAGTATGTCTTGGAATTCAGTTTTAGGTTATATGAGAAATAATTAATTGGGGAACATCATAGTTCTTAGCAGATTTAATTACAAAATTTCCTGATGATCGAGTAGGCTTCTTTCAATCCCAGTTCACCTGCAATGCCCAGTTCAATACACCCCTCTTCCTTTTGATCGAGAAAGATCTGCAGTAATGCTTTGTTAAAATGAGCTTCGGCAATCTTTCTTTTCATTGTAACCCGGGTGAATTCAGCCAGGGCACCTGAATAATCCTCCATCAGAAACCTGCTGTAGCCTATATTGTATCGGGCATACAGAAAATCAGGATCAAATTCCAGAACTTTTTGGAGATCATATAGGATTTCGGAATAGACCCTTAATGTTTTTGAATCGTAATGCTCAGAAATTCTGTTCGACCAGTTCTGTTCATTCAATAAGGCTTCCAGTAATTCTATTCTTGCATTTGCTCTGCTGAATAATATGAACACATTACGGGAGTCGTATGAAAGAGCTTTGGTCAGATCACTTATGGCTTCATTGTAACGGTCTGACATATCATGAAGCAGGCCACGCTGAATGTACAAATTCATATTGTTTTCCTCCAGGATTAGGAGGCTATCAATCATGTCAATTCGATTCCGGATGAATTCTCTGCTAATACTTTGATTTCCGGATAGCTGGCTACTGCTTTTCAACTTGTATTCAATTTTGTACTCTCCCTGGTTTTTAACTTTTTGAAGAAAAAAGGAAGAGTCAACAATTGCCTTGAAAATCGGCTGCAAATCAATTTCTGTTTCTAGATATTGTGCTTTGTTTTCTTTTTCTTCTTTCCTGATAAAATCGTTTGAAAGATGAGAAAGTCTGAGAATCTGCAGTCCTTCTGCATATTTTGTACTGTCGTCTTTGTTGAAATTTTTTTCATTCAGGGTTTCGAACTGCAACATATCCTGTTTGGCACTTTCAATATCACCGATTTCTTTTTTTAAGAGTGCCCGCTGATAATATGCATCGGCGTAATCGGGAAACAGATCAATGGCTGTGCTGAAACTGGTGATTGCCTGCTCGTAATGGCCCAATCGGGCAAGACTAATACCCATATTAAAATAGACCAGCATGTTATCAGGATTTTGATTCAGTATATGAAGGAAATCCTCAATTGCTTCACCATCCATGCTTTTGTTTGAATTAATAATTGCACGGTTAAAATAAGCCAGTTCATTTTCGGGTGATATTTCAATTACACGATTCAGATCAGTTAAAGCACCCTCAAAATTCATCAATTCCATTTTGGCAAGTCCGCGCTGAAAATAAGCATAGGCATTCATTGAATCAAGGCTGAGGGCAGAATCAAAATCAGCCATGGCAATGTCTGTTTCTCTCAGATGCGCGTAGGCTGAACCTCTTTCAACAAATGCCCTGCCGTATTCCGGACTACGTCTGAGGCATTCAGTAAAATCCAGAACGGCTTCATCAAAGTTTTGAAGCTGAGCTGAAATGATGCCACGAAGAATATATGCGTTGGGATATTCTCCATCCAGCAATATTACTTTATTCGCATCATTGAAAGCCAGATCATATTCCCGTAAAACCAAGCTATTGAGTGAACGGTAAAAATATGCATCTGTAAATACTGAATCCAACAGAATGGCCTGATCAAAATCTTCAAGTGCCCGGGTCAACTTAAAATTTTCCGAACGTACAACCCCGCGGATAAGATAAAGCCTCGGAAACTCGGGCAGAAGGTAAATCGCTTTGGTAAGATCAATTTCAGCGCCTGTAAGATCAGTAAGATAATATTTTGCCAGGCCGCGCAAATAATAGCCTTCATAAATGTTTGAATGTTCCTTAATATAATATGTAAAAAAATTAATGGCATCTACATAATTTTCTTCCCAAAGTTCCATTTTCCCCAGTTGCAGGTAACTATGCCTGTATTGCCCGAACGATAGAATACGGAATTGGAGTAATATACAAATCAAGATATGGCATAGCTTTTTCATGAAGTACAAATCTATCCTAATCCCGTAACAATCTGTTTAGATGAATAGTTAAATATTCTAATAATAACAATCTCTTGTATGGATTATTGTTAATAATCCTTAAATGTTTCCTGTAAGGAACTTTTTTGGTTTTTTATTCCTTATTTTACACGCACCGGAAAATTGTTCTTGATTTGTTCTGAAAAGTATAATCATAGAACCAAAATGCCGGGTTACTACTTAAATGAAATCACAATGTCAATAGCAAAACACTTGTTTAACTATTTCCTGGTTTTATTTTTTCTGCTCAAAATCGGAAGTGCATTACAGGCTCAATCCTCTTTGCTGATCAAGGGAGCAATTCTGGACAAGGAAACAAAGGAAAAGTTGCCTTATGCTTCTCTGAGTCTAAAGAATTACTCCGTTGGTACCATAAGCAATGAAGAGGGGGATTTTAATTTCTATATACCACTAAATACGAAGGATGATACTCTTGTTATCTGTTATATTGGATTTCAATCTTTGGAAATTCCGATTAAATCAATACAAAATGAGTTGAAAATTAAATTGCAGCCCATAGCCATTCCCATCGAAGAACTTTATGTGTATCCTCTGTCGCCACAGGAATATATTAAAAGAGCCATAGCCAGACTGGATGAGAATTATGCGAAGAGTCCTTTCGGGACCATTGCCTGTTTCAATGAAGAAGTGAAAGAGAACGGACTACACATTTCGGGATGCGAAGCAATTTTTAAGAGCTATTATCCCGAGTATACTGATTCGGTAAAGAATCAGCATCAGTTAGTATTGTACCGCGAACCTGAAGAAACGCATGAGTTTGCTTTCATGAAAGAATGGAGAGAAAAAAGAGAGAGAAAGGAAGCGAGAAAAGCTGAGAAAAAAGAGGAAAAAAGTGATCAGGATAATTCGGAAGAGGATGTTTTTATCAGTTACGGAGGACCTGAGATGCTGCTTGACTTCAATATCAGGAACAATAAGGATGCATTTCTTGACAGCACGAATTTCAAACGATTCACTTACCTGTTTGGGAAAAGCAGGTTTTACCGGGGTAAAAAGTTAATGGTGATACATTTTGAAGCCAAAAGAGCAATTGACAATTTTAAGGAAGCAGGAGTCATATTGATGGATCCTGATAATTATGCCATTGTGTCTATAGAAAGCAGAGGAATGGCCATTATCCCTGTAGCTATCCGACCCATTTTGTTGGCACTGGGACTGGGAGTTAAAAATCCCATATTTAACAGGACAATGAAATACGAGCAATATAAAGGAAGCTATTATCCAAAAGATTTTCACTGGGATATCAGCGTATATATTACCAAAAGGCATGTGTTTAAAAAAGATGAGCATTCTCACATTGAAGCCGGCCAGTTGTTCTTTGTGAATAAGATCAATACCGACAAGGTAAAACCTATTCCCGATGAGCACGTTTTTGATCCGGAAAAGAAAATGAAAGAACAAATATTTAGCGATGAGAATGTTACATGGAATGAAATGAATATTCTGAAGAAATGATTGTTCAATCCAAATAATTCATTTTTCCCGGTAGTGTCATCAGAGATGAGCGTGGCAATATTCCGCAAAAAAGATCAAGTATCCCGTATTGATTTCGCAAGATCTGTCAAGTCCTGATCGCGATCATGTTGTATTTTTGACTTCAATTGCCGGCAATCAAATTATGTGTTATTAATCATAAATTTAGAAACGATGGAATACAACATTCATATTAATACCATAGGCATTATACATGCCCGAAATCATGAATTTTTCATTGAACTGAATGAAAAGTATCGTCCCGGATTGAAAAATATTAACGGATTCACACATCTTCAGGTAGTCTGGTGGGGAAACCTGTTTGATAAACCTGAATATCGTTCCGTATTGATATCAGAGAAACCATATAAAAAAGGACCTGACAAACTTGGTATTTTTGCCACTCGTTCTCAGATAAGACCTAACCCGGTTTTAATTACGACCCTATTTGTACAGGAAATCGATTTCGATAAGGGTATTATTCGTACTCCCTATCTTGATGCAGAAGACGATACTCCGGTACTGGATATAAAACCGTATCATTTCATAGAAAGAGTGAAAGAATGTAATGTGCCGGAATGGTGCAGATATTGGCCGGAGTGGTATGAAGATTCTGCTAACTTTAACTGGCAAAGTGTATTTAATTTTTAATACATTGTATTACAATTATGAACCTGTTTGTGATATCCATCATCTTTATCCTCTATGACGAATAAAGATTCGATAATTAAAACCATACGTTTTATTGAAGAGAACCTGAAATCTGATATAGGAGTGATGGATATTGCCAGGGAAGGTTGCTATTCATTGTATCATTTCATAAGACTTTTTCAGAATATAACAGGTATATCACCAAACAAATATCTTTTGCAACGCAGGTTAACCGAAGCTGCCTATGAACTTCAGAATTCAGAAAACAGAATAGCAGATGTTGCTTATCGTTATCAATTCAGCAGTCACGAAGTATTTACCAGGGCATTTCGTAAAGCCATGGGTATTAATCCTTCACAACTTAGGAACAAGTACCCGCTCAATTCTCTTCCGTTAACTTATGCCATTACTGAAGACTATATTTATCAATCGGTAAAAGCAAGAAATCAGCCTCCTGATTTCATTGAACTTGAAGAGAGGATATTGGTAGGTATTTCCTTTTTCATTCATAATGATAAGGAAATAAACGACCTGTCAAAAGAATGGGGTCAGCTTATGAGTGAAGTTCATTTAATAAAAAACAAAATACAACCCGAACGTTTTTACCAGGTCCAATTCTGGTCTGAAACTCAGGATCTGAACGGATTGTATTTTTACCTTGGAGTTGAAGTGACCACAATGAAAGATGTTGACCCGCAATTTGTAATTAAGCTATTGCCTAAAGGTCACTACCTCAGATTTATCCATAAAGGACTGGCTAATAAAGTAGGCTATACCTACCGTTATATTTACAATCAGTTTTTGCCTGAAACGGATTATCGACTGACAAAGCCTTTCAATTTTGAATATTACGGTGAGAAATGTCTGGGCCCTTATAATGAAAATTCTGAGAGTGAAATATATATTCCTGTAGAAGTTGCCGGCACTTGATGAAAATCCAACCAATATTCACTACTATGTAAATGGTATGCTTAGACAAATGATTAGGTGTATCGGTATAGCTGCTGAACATTATTCTTATTTTTTATAGATCATTAATTTTTGGTATTTTTGACATTTATCATAATATAAGTCAGCATATTAAACTAATATTGTACAATTACGTTATTTATACAATCCTAATATCAATCAAATTATCTGTTATGAAATCAAAAATCTTTTATTTACTGGCTGCACTTTTGTTTTTGTTTAGTGCGTGTAGAAAATCTGCTCTATCAGACGTTGAAATCGATGATCCTTCGATTTTAAAAGTCTTCGGAACGGTTGGGAAATACACAAATCTTGATTCAACCGTTGTTGAGAATTATGTACTTAGTTTAAGGATCAAAGACAAAACTGACCATAGCGTTGAACTGAAAAAAGGCAGGGTCTTATGCAATGATATTGAAATGAACTGTTATTCCGATTTGCTGGGACCTTATTATTTTATGCCCGAAGAACATCTTGAAGTAACAGATAATACCCTGTATACATTTGTTGTTGAACTGGCCGACGGGGAACAATATCCGGGCAGTGTTTTCGTCGACGATGCATATTTACAATTGCTGGAAGCTCCCGATTCGTGGATATACACAACAGATGATTCACTGACGATTTCATGGAACCAGCCGGCGAATGATTATGCTACTCATCTATACTGGCATATAACTTTTCAGGAAGGTACAAATACGGAGGATAAAACTCCTTCGGGATGGATTGATGTTACTGCATCGAATACCTATAAATTTCCACCTTCTCTCTTTGCCAATGATCTGGGTGAAAACATAGCACAGGAACTGAGGATTGAACTGGAATCAGAGAAAGAAGGAGAATCGAATCCCAATTTTTACAAAGCTTGGGTAAAAGCCAGGTTTACTTTTGTAAAAGAAATTGCCATAGAATAACAGAGACGGTTTATATATCCGGTTACAGGCGTATTATTTCTGACAATTGGGAGGAGTAATAGTTATCTCCCTGCCCTGATGTATTGTATTAGTTATGTGATATATTCAAATACCAATGAAGCATTGATCCTTTTTCAATCCATGTGTTTCATCTTTTCTTGAATTTCTTGTTTTCAGGAATGGATCTTTATTGTTCCGGCATCGGACAAAGGATGATATCCGGTAAAATTTTGTAACTTGTTTGTTGTATATAATGATGTTCTGCAGTTTAACTGATTTGAATTCAGGTCATTCAATTTGTGAACAACATGAATAGCAAGCTGGATTATCGGGTTTTAGACGAAAATCGTTTGGTCATTGAAGTTTTGTCAGGAAAGGTGGAACTGGATGATTATATAAGCTTCAAAGAAACAGAGATCCATGATAATCAATACCATTTGGAGTATAAACACTTAGTGGATTTATGCGATGCCATTATCATTAACGCAGGAGAAAATATAGAGGATAAAGTAAAAAAATTTGTATCAACAATAAAAAATACTCCCGGGTTTTTCGGAAACCGAAAAAGTGCATTGTTGGCAAATACACCTCACCAGGTTACTGCATCCATGTTATATAAACTATTGAATGATTTGCCTGTTCCGTTAGAAACATTTACTACTCTGTCGGCAGCAATTGAATGGCTAGAATTGGTGTATGTGAATACAAAATATATTGAGACAATTATTTTTGAAATGAAAAAACAGGGACAAGTCGTCAGACAATAACTTCAATAGAATTTGCGGTAAAAGTGTAAAAAGAAATGCAATCATTAAGGTAGAACAATGTGTTTTCATGAGATATTATTTAACGTGAGTTTGATATAAAGATCAGATTAAATCATTTCATTTTCAAATTTTTATTTATATTGATCTTGATACATTAAAATGCTCATTTTAAATCATTGATCTATTGTAAGTTATATTTAAAAATCACCTCAATTGTAGTTTTGAATATCTGCTTTGTGAGCAGTTTGTACTATGTTTTGCCAAAATGACATGCAAATTCGTCAAATAAGCCAAAAATGCTTGCTGAACATAAAGATTTCAGAATGAGGATGATACAATTAAAATGATATGGTTATATTGACCAGAACTATTAGGTTAATTCATTGTTTATCTGATCATTTGGCATCTCTTATATATAGGGGAAACGGTAGTTTGCTAATCATAACTTATTGTCTACTAATTACTTTACTGTTTATGTTTAAGATAGTATTATTAAATTCTTAAATAATTTTGGCTTATATACTAAAAATCGCTATTTTTCGCGGTTCAAATTTTTTCGACATTAAAACTTGAAATTCAGGTTTTATTTTTTTTATAGTGTATTTTAAAATAAAATCATTGGAGAATAAAGAAATGACCTGGTTTAATAGTACTACTACAAAAAAAATAACTGTCAAAAGGGATATTTGGGTTAAGTGTAAGAAATGCAATTCACATATTTACCATAAAGTATGGACAAAAAATCTGTATGTTTGTCCGAAGTGCAATTACCACGGAAGTCTGACCGCGCATGATAGAATTGAGCAAATTATTGATAAAGGTACTTTCAAAGAACTCTTCTCAAACATTGTTCCTGTTGATTCTCTGAAATTTATTGATCTAAAAGGAAGTTATAAGGATAATATCAAGGTTACAACCAAGAAAACAGGTATTTCGGAATCGGTTATTACAGGTCATGGTAACATTAATACCATTCACATCGTATTAGCGGTCATGGATTTCAGATTTTTAGGGGGTAGTTTGGGAAGTGGTACCGGCGAAAAAATACTTCAGGCTTCAAATTATGCCTACGATCATAATTTACCCTATATCATTTTTTCAGCATCAGGTGGTGCACGAATGCAGGAAGGTACACTCTCGTTAATGCAAATGGCTAAAACCTGTGCCGGGATTTCACGGTTAAACAAAAAGAAGATACCTTATCTCTCTGTTTTAACCAACCCGACATCCGGTGGAGTATCAGCCAGTTTTGCCATGATTGGAGATATTAATATATCCGAACCGGGTGCATTAATAGCCTTTGCCGGTCGACGAGTCATTGAACAGACCATTGGGGAAAAATTACCTGATGGTTTTCAAACCTCAGAATATTTGCGTGATCACGGTTTTATTGATGCAATTGTGAACCGGAAAGACCTAAAAAATTATTTGAGCAATGTTCTTGGTTTTTATAATCGTTAAACATCACAAAATCAGGGAGTAACAGAATATGATGTATATAGTATATAAATCGGCAGAAGTAAAAAAGAAAATATGCATATATTTGAATAAAATTTCTTGGCCCTCTCTAAATCCATAATCTATTATATATAAATCTCATTATTAATTATAGATTACAAACTATGGAACCAGAAAAATCAATCCTTGAAATAAAAGAAAAAATTGAAGAACTCAAAGAACGTGACGAAAATGGAAACAATGGTTTGAGTTCTGAGATCGTTGAGTATGAGATTAAGCTGAGAGATCTGATGTGGTCTCTTCATCTGGGTTTATCTCCCTGGGAAATTGTTCAGTTGAGCCGGCATCCTGAACGACCTGTTTTACAAGATTATCTTGAATTGATTATTAGTAATTTTGTCGAATTTCGGGGTGACAGGTATTATTCGGACGACCGGGCCATTATTGGCGGTTTTGCTGAATTGGGTGAGCAAAAAATCATGCTGATCGGCCATAATAAAGGTAAAAATACCGAGGATAATATCGAAAGAAACTTCGGTATGAGCCGACCCGAAGGTTACAGAAAGGCACTCAGGTTGATGAAATTGGCCGAACGTTTTAATGTTCCAATTGTCACTTTCATCGATACTCCAGGTGCTTTTCCGGGACTTGAAGCCGAAGAAAGAGGACAGGCTGAAGCTATAGCTAAGAATATAACGGAAATGACTTCAATCGAAGTACCCATAATTTCAGTAGTTATAGGCGAAGGTGGAAGTGGCGGTGCTCTGGGTATAGGAGTCGGAGATAAGATCCTGATGCTGTCAAATGCAATCTATTCAGTCATCTCACCTGAGGGATGTGCTTCCATACTTTGGAGAGACGCTAAATATGCTTCCGATGCGGCAGCAGCCCTAAACCTCACTGCAAATTCACTGCTCAATCTGAATATCATTGATGAGATCATCAAAGAGCCCAGTGAAGGTGCACATGCAAATTATCAGCAAACTACAAACGCTGTTAAAAAATCTGTAATTAAAAACATTAAAACACTGAAAGGATTAACTACTAACGAGTTAATCGAAACCAGATTCAGGAAATATTCCAAAATCGGAAAATTCTCTGTCGTTGGGTAATCTTAGGTTACTATCATGTTTTAATCTGGGTAGATATGAATTAAAATTATATCTTATTACTATTACCTTGTTCATATGGAAAAAAAGACTAAACTTAGAATAACGGATACCACTTTAAGAGATGGTCATCAATCCCTTTGGGCAACCAGGATGAAGACAGATGATATACTTGGGATCATTGAAACCATTGACTCTGTTGGTTACTATTCGCTTGAAGTCTGGGGAGGAGCTACATTCGATGTATGTTTAAGGTTTTTGCGCGAAAATCCATGGGAGAGGTTACGACAGATAAAGGCAAAAGCAGTTAAAACTCCACTGCAAATGTTGCTGAGAGGCCAGAATATCGTTGGTTATAAAAATTATTCTGACGATTTGGTTGACAGGTTTGTAGGAAATGCACAGGAAAACGGGATAGATATTTTCAGGATATTTGATGCCCTGAATGATTCGAGGAATTTACAATCGGCAATCAGTGCTGTAAAAAAATACGGGGCTCATGCCCAGGGAACCCTTTCCTATACGGTAAGTCCTGTACATACTGTCGAAAAATATGTCAGCGATGCAAAAGAACAGGTGGATCTTGGTATCGATTCGCTTTGTATCAAAGATATGGCGGGCTTATTATCTCCGACCAAATCGAAAGAACTGGTATCAGCATTGATTAATGAATTGGATATTCCTGTTCAGCTTCATTGCCATGCTACCAGTGGTATGGCAGTATTGACTTATTATGAAGGAGTTAAAGCCGGAGCCGGGGCTGTCGATTGTGCCATAGCAGCTATGGCAGGTTTTTCTTCGCAACCTCCGGTTGAGACTATCGATGCTATATTCCGCGAAACAGAATTCGAAGTTGACCTCAATCTTGAAGCCTTAAGAAAAATCAATAAATATTTTGCCAATCTTTCACCAAAGCGATCAAAAGGGAGAGGATTTGAACCCATAATTGATTCGGAAATTCTGATTCATCAGATTCCCGGAGGAATGATCTCAAACTTTCGTTCGCAGCTGGAACAACAGAACGCTATTGAAAAACTACCTGAGGCTCTGGAAGAAGTTAGCAAGGTAAGGAAAGACCTGGGATATCCTCCACTGGTCACTCCTACAAGTCAAATTGTTGGTACCCAGGCAGTAATGAATGTTATTGCAGGCAAAAGGTATAAAATTGTTCCGCAGGAAGTTAAAAATTATGTAAAAGGTTTGTATGGACGTTCTCCTGCTCCCATAGATCCAAAATTCATAAAAAAAATATTGGGTAATGAAAAACCCATAGATCATCGTCCAGCCGACGATCTTAAAGATATACTGCCTAATGCAACCGATGACATCAAAGAACCGGAACTAATTACGAATGAAGAAGATATTCTGACCTATTGCATTTTCCCGGAGGTATCCATGGAGTATTTTAAGTGGAGGGCACTGCCCGAAGACAAAAGACCTAAGACTCCTGCAGATATTGAATTAGAAGCACTTACATTACCTCCGGAAACGAAAAAGAAATACCTTGTTGAAGCAGCTCAATCACAAACTGTCGATCCTATGCTTCATCCCGACGATA
>CAZWFM010000038.1:0-10852 GCA_964633185.1 uncultured Bacteroidales bacterium
ATAGTTGGAAGCAATATTTTTAACTTGTTATTTATTCTGGGACTTTCAGGAGTATTATTTCCTCTTACAGTACAGAGTAAAACCGTCTGGAAAGAAATTCCTCTGTCACTACTGGCTGCTTTTTTACTATTTTTCATGGCCAACAGTTGGAAAACCAATTCATCCGGAGCACTTCTGGGAAGAATAGATGGTATATTCCTTCTGGTCTTTTTCATTTTTTTTCTTTATTATATTTTTCGGTCGATGAAAGACAATCACAACGGCTCGGATGCATATGTTAAAGCATATAAACCTGTTTGGTCAATAGCATTCATTATTTCCGGACTTACCGCCTTGATTTTAGGGAGTAAATTAGTGGTTGATAAATCAGTTGCTATTGCGACTTTTCTTGGAGTGAGTGAAAAACTGATTGGTCTGACCATTGTTTCGATCGGAACTTCTCTTCCTGAACTAGTAACATCACTGGTTGCTGCCTTCAGGAAAAAAAGTGATATAGCTATAGGGAATGTAATTGGTTCAAATATTTTCAATATTTTCTTTATATTGGGCATTAGCTCTGTCATTCGTCCGATAGATTACAACAAACAATTCAACCTTGATCTGGGTGTATTGGTTATTTCAACACTACTTCTTTTTATTGCTATGTTCAGTGGGAAAAAATACAAACTTGACAGATGGGAAGCTGGCTTATTGGCTTTATGTTATATCGTGTATATTTTTTATCTGGTTATTCATTCATAAAAAAGCTATAAAAGAATGACTATTTGCATTGCCACAAGCCTTCCTTTACAGCAACCTGTTTATGTATTTACCATCCTCATTGTAACTATTCTGCTTGCGCCCATCATTTTTCGTCTCATCAGAATTCCTGACGTAGCGGCATACCTTTTAGCAGGAATAATTATAGGACCCTATGGGTTTCATATACTCGACAGAGATACCGGCATTGTTTTGCTGGGCACAATAGGATTGCTGTATATAATGTTTCTGGCGGGACTTGATCTTAATATGAAAGATTTTAAAAAAAGTAAAAAGACCAGTATCTTATTCGGATTGTTAACCTTCCTTTTTCCTTTTATTATTGGGTTTACGATAAGCAAGTATATTTTCTTGCTAAATATGCGGGCAACTCTGCTGGTGGCTATTATGTTTTCAACACATACACTGGTTGCCTATCCAATAGCCCGGAAACTCGGAATTATCAAAGATGTATCTGTATTGTCAGCTATTGGCGGAACCATTATCACTGATACTCTTGTTCTTTTAATCTTGTCAATCATTACGGGATTGACACAAGACAATAGTATCATGAGGGATATAGTAAAACTTGGGATAGCATTTGCTTTTTATGTAATGGTTATTTTTTATAGTTACCCGAGAATTTCAAAATGGTTTTTTGAGAATATGAAGCGAGATCGTTATTCTCATTATCTTTTATTATTATCGTTGGTTTGTCTTTCTGCTTCTATTGCTAAAATTATCGGTGTTGAACCAATTATTGGAGCCTTTATTGCCGGATTGGCATTAAATAAAGTTGTTCCTAAGAACTCAATATTATTCCAGCATATTGAATTCGTTGGGAACATACTTTTTATTCCATTATTTCTGTTTAGCATAGGTATGCTTATTGATTTGCGTATATTATTTCATGGTATGTACCTGTGGTTTGTTGCTTTTGTTTTGATTATTGGTGCACTTACCGGAAAATGGTTGGCTTCCTTTGTTACGCAAAAAATAGTTGCATATTCAAGGCCTCAGCGCATTGTACTTTTTGGACTCACAAGTTCTCATGCTGCCGCAACCATCGCTGTTATCCTTATCGGATATCAGAAAAATATTATTAACAGCACCATTTTCAATGCTGCAATTTTAATTATTCTAATAACAAGTTTGGTAGCAACTTTGATAACGGAATGGGGAGGAAGAAAACTTGCCAGACAAAGAAATATAATTCAGCTTACCAGACGTAAACGTGAGGATAGAATCCTTGTCCCGGTTGCTAATCCTGAAACTATGGCTGAACTTATTCATATCGCTTTGAGAATGAATGCCAGTGAGGCTGAAGAACCCATATATGCTGTTAGTGTTGTGAAAGATAATAATGAAGCCGGAGAAAAACTTGCATCTATCAGGCAAAATCTTGAACAATCATTTGATACCTATAATATCATATCAGAAAAAATAAGATTAATTACACGGATTGATCTGAATATAGTTAATGGTATTATACGTGCTGCAAAGGAGCTTTTCATTACAGATGTGATTATTGGTTGGGGAACAAAGTCAAGTACTGCTCAAAAATTATTCGGTAATGTATTTGATCATCTTTTTAAGAGTAATCTGACACTTTATGTATGTTGTCTGAATATAACCCTTGCCGAAATCGGGGGGATAAATATTTTTCTTTATAGAAATACGGAGTTGGAAGCTGCTTTTCCCGGCTGTATCAATAAGATTTCAAGATTACTTACGATAAAAGAAAAAAAAGTATGCTTCTATACAAATACTCTTTCAACTCAAAATACAATTAACTCATTTTCAGTTGTGAAAAGGAGTAGACATACTCAAAAACAATTGCTTCAAAATGTAACCGAATTTGAAAAAGTACTTAATAATCAACCGGAAAATACACTAAATATCATTTTTTTAGGGCGTAAACACTACATTTCTTTTGATCTTTCCTATGAAAAAGTTATCAATAATTATACCTTCCGTCATAGCAATAAAAATTTTATCCTGGTGATTCCGGGACTTGAATGAATGCATCTTGGTCACTCTATTTCAGGAGATGATCCATTAATAATTTGATCAGGATCAGTATAAGGATCAAACCAATTGAAAAAACAAATAATGGCCATGTACCACGACCCCCCGGGGTTTTTAATTTTAATTTAAGTGTTTTCATATACCTTACAATTGCTTAAACAAAGATTTAATACATAAGTACTATCTGAGCATTATCAGGGATTGCCCTATAAATTGTTCTGACATCATCACCTGATAATTCAATATAAATTGCAGGAGAATATTCAGGTTTTCTGAACTTAAGTATTTGCTTTACATTTGCTATCATATCCCGATATTTCTTTCTGAATAAAAACTCTGAATGAATTCTTTTTATCGCCATTCCTGCTTTCTCATTTTGCTCAATATTCACTTCTAAACCGATATCAGTATGTAAAACAATAAAAGCAGGATCCTTTTTTAATGTATCGGGGAAATAGACCGATTGTGCTGCCTCCAGGGTATCTTTTGGGGCATGTCTGATAATTATCGGTTCTTTAACAATAGAGCAGTAATCATCAACAACTGAAATAGAATGAGAGAAGAATTTATAGTATACAGGTATTTGCAATTTCTTTAAAATAGGATCAATCCGAAACTCAGGAATTTTTGATGAATGAATTGTTACTCCTTTTATTAGCAAATTAACAATACTATCGTTTAAATTGATTACCAGGGCAATTGAGTCGGAAGTAACCATATTCAGTTGAGCTTCAAAAAAAGCCTTCTTTTTCAAAAGGGAATCAATAGAAGGAGTTTGTGGAAGCCTGCTAAATCCTTGTATAAATGCTGAATCGGCATATACAGCAGTATGCATTTTTCTATATGTTCTGTCCGGAGCTGTAGCCGTTAGTATCAGGAAAACAAGCAGAATACTAAGAAATAGTGTCAGGAATATATGGAATAGCTTTCTCCTGTCGGACCCATCCCAGGGTAAACTCAGAAAATATTGTGTGAGATTTTTCATGTTTCAATAGATATAAACTTTTGAGCCGGTTGATAAAGAATTGTAAACAAATTCAAGATCTTCATCATTAAGACGAATGCAGCCATGCGTAACAGGCAATCCCATGAAACGCTGATATAGTGTTCCATGAATGAGATAGCCATCACCAAGGTTGAGAGCATATTCTCCCAGCACTCCATATTCATAACGTGAGGAGTGATTTACCGGAGGCACAGGAATACCTTCTTCAATGAAGGCCCAATCTGGCTTTTTCCAGACCGGGAACCGGGTTTTGCTTTTTATTTGAAATTCCCCCCGGGGGGTTTTAAATAACCATTGTTGCTCATCCCCATTTTTCAGCAGAATAAAACTACCTGTTGAGCACATACCATGGTAAATCAAGCTTTTCCCCCGGTAAATAAAAAATTCATTTTCGGCGCTATTTACTATTAAGTAATTTGAGCGGGGAGTAAACTGTGAAAATTTAGTGATGAGTAATGTAATATTTTTTTTTAATTGTTCTGTTTCTGCCATTCGCTGTTGATCAGAAATTTCTGACAGAAAAACTTTCTTATGAAATTTTAGTCCGGGGCTAACATTTGTTTGAATGATGGGGGGTAAAAAAATTGCCACCGCCATAAAAATCAAAATCGTTGCGAGTAATTTCAGAATTAAAAATACGGTTGGAATATTTTTTTTTGGTATATGAAGAAAAATTTGTGAAAGAGGTATACTGATCAATTTCCATCCCATTAATAACCTCTTTAATATCTTGTTAAAGCCGGTTTCAAGCTGTAACATAAAAGTGTCCATAATTCAGTTAATGAATCAATTCATGAAGTGGTTTTACAGAACCGACAATAGTGACAGGAGTCCCTCTCGGACAAATAGGAAATAAAATCTTCATATCACTGTCACGCAAAGCAATGCATCCGTCAGTCCAGTCAACTCCCTTTCCTCCATGGCCATGTATTTCAATGAGATTACCAATGCCAGTTCCGGAAGGGACAATCCCGTTCTTCTGATTTATTTTAAACCTTTTCTTATCTGATTCATTGGGATAATTCAGAAGCAAGGCTTTATAATACCTGGTTTGTCCCTCGTCAAATTTGTTTTCAACATAGTAATATCCTTCGGGAGTTGATTTATCACCCTGGTGATTTTTATCGCCTATCCAGTTCCTACCAAGTTCAATATCAAATCTTTCTTTTAAAATCCCGGAATGATATAACAGACATTCCCTGGAAAATTTGTCAACAACAATACAGCAGGTTTTTTCTTTTCTGGATGTTTCAATAATTTTTCTGACTGATCTTTCCCAATCGGGATAACTTGTAAAATAATTGGCAATAATTTTTTCCGCATCGCAATAGGAAATATTTATATTTTGTTGGGCTGATTTGAGTTTACTATTGGCTAGCAGGAAATCGGATTTATTGAACGCAATTTCTGCTTCTTTCAGCATCAGCAAACCCATTTGATTGTTTTTCACTGATTTTTCCGACAAAGGAAGTCGATCAAAATAACTTTGAAAATTGTCTATACGTGTTTGCAGGGAATGTAGCTCCTGCCTCAATATTTGTTCGACAAATACTGTATTTTCCAGTGCATGCTCTTTGGATTTTATGGCCAGATTTTTAGCATCTGCAGCCAACTCTCTTACCTTATTAAAATCCCGGGAAAGCCAAAACCTTTTATTCTCAATATTCCAATAGAACATAGCTGAATCATAAGTGTTTTCTGCCAGGTAATAGAGTTTTGAAGCATAGCGTTCAGCACCGCTTATCCTGGCTTCACTTAAAGCCTTCCTTGCTTCCTTAATTTCAGATACTGGTGGAAAGTCACGATTTAAGATCAACAATATGCAAAATATAATAGCAGTTAGTATTAAAGCTATCGCCAATCTGATTTTAATATTTCTTTTCATTGATCCGGATCAATACCATTCCATAAAAAATTCCCCGGGCTAACTTCCCGGGGAATTTAAACTAGTTAATAAAAAGCTTACGATTTACGACCTCTAACGTTTGATTGATACTTGGCTATAATATCCTTAAGTTCTGTATTCATTGCTAGGGCCTGTTCCTTTGTAATTTTTGCTTTATTTAGCGTTGTGAGGTAATTGTCCTGATCAAGCAATGCATTGATTTCGTTAACATTAGATTCCAGTGCATTAATTTCATTTTTCATTGTAACAAGAGCTGAAGTTCCTTCTTTGCCTTTTGGTGCTTCTGCAATCAATTTTTTGTTTTCTTCAAGTAAAATTTTCACCTCATTAAGAGTGGTTTGAATTTCTGTTTTCAATGCCACCTTTTTTTCTTCTGTTTGCATTGTAACTTCACTTGCATATAGAGTAACTTCTGCAAGCATTTCTTTCGAAGTGCCAAAGTTTTTAATGAATTTTGATTTCTGTGCTTCGACTTCTTCCATTGCTACTTTCATTGTATCCTGGAGGTTTGTAAATTGAGCAGGAAGATAGAGTTCAGCACGGGCTGCTTTTGCTGAGTCAATTGCCTGATTGGCCCGATCTATCTCAGCCTGAGGTAATTTAGAACATGCGGTTAAAAATACAACCAATGATAGAGTTGCAAGACCTAAATAAAATTTGTTTTTCATCGTGTTTAAATTATTATGATTTGCTTATTTTTTATACTATTAAAATTATCCATAAAAGATGTTGGTGAAATTTCAATTTAGACGTGAATGAATTATGAAGTAACGTTTCGAGGCTGGTTATTTTTATGGACTTAAAACCTGAATATTTTGTCCAGCCAAATCTGATCGGACAACTATAATCCCATTAGAATCTTCGAGATTCACCCTGAAGAAATATTTCTGATCGCTTGTTTCAACTTTTTCTGAGTATGAAATACCGGCAGTAGGGTAATCAGTTTTAAGATATTGTTGAAGGACAATAGGTATATCAGTATCAGCGATGACTTCTGCAGTTTCGATCCAGATACCGCTTTTGTCATAAATACTGGTGAAGAGGGTGCCTCCCCTATAGTATTCAAGAATGTACATATTGTTATCAATATTCCATTCCAAACCGGAAACCTTGCTGTATTTTGAGTAAAACGCTTCTTCCACCTTTGCAGGTAAAACATCCTCCTGTGCAGGAAGTTTATAACTTAGAAGAAGGATTGAAATAATAAAAAAGGTTTTCATTCTAATGCGTGTTTTAATATTTAGACGCGGGTGATTAAATTTGTAACAGAAATTGTCTGAATGAAAAATAACATCCTCCAATCACTGACTGATGAGGAAATTCTCTTCAGGATACAGTCGGATCATAATCCTGACTATTATGAGATATTGTATAGCAGATATCAGCGTAAGGTACTGGACAAGTGTTATGGTTTGGTGAAAAACCGGCAACAAGCCATAGAACTTACCGAAGATATTTTCTCAAAAGCCTATGAAAAGCTAAGCACATTTAAGTATTTATCTTCTTTTTCTTCATGGCTGTACTCAGTTACCTATAACCATTGTATCGATTATTTGCGTTCCCGAAAGAAGCTTCATTACCCGGAGTGGAACCGTCAGCATGAAATACCGGAAATCATCGATGAAACAGAAGAAAATTTTGAAGTAATCTCGTATGAGAATCTGTTGATAATATTGGAAATGATCCATCCGGAAGAAAGAGCCCTTCTCTATATGAAATATCAGGATAATCTTTCATTAAAGCAGATCAGTGAATCGTTGAGGATAAGTGAAAATGCCGCCAAGATGCGGCTAAAAAGAGCACGGACCAGGGTTATATATTTGTATAAGCAGAAATATTCAGACAAAAACAACAGATAAGTATGTTACATATACTAATGCATTCGTCATTATACTAAAGCAAAAACCCTATGGAAAAGTTTTTTACAAAGCTTATTGAAGGATCCAGCATTTTACCACCTGATACGGTTAGTGCTGCATTTATACTTAATTTTCCTGAAGCAATAAATGCCGAGTGGTATAAGAGAAAAGAGGGTGGTTTTGAGGTAATATTTTATAAAGATGATATAGAACATATTGCAATTTTTGATGTGCAGGATGTGCTTATTGAATATAAAAAATATCTGCCTGATACCTATCTGCCCGAAAAAATAAAATCGGAACTTGAGAGCAAAGGCGAAATAATGAATGTTGTTATAATAAACCACGGAAATGGGATAACTTACGAAGTGATTATCAGAGATAAGCAATTCATCAGATCATTACTCTTGCTCAATGAATGGGGTGAGATTCAATCTGAGAGAAAGCTTTGAATAACAGATTGATTGCTGGATTTCCCTCTGAGTTTTAAAAGCAACCATTTCTGTTTCATGCTATTTATATCCGATGCAAGTAAAAAGAGAAAATAGGAAGAATTACAAATTAAATAAGATTACATTATCCAGCCTTATTATTACTTTGGGTATCGTATATGGCGATATCGGGACATCTCCTTTATATGTAATTAAAGCCATCGGGCATAATCTTCCTGAGATAACCACCAATACAATTCTGGGAGGAGCGTCCTGTGTTTTCTGGACTCTTACATTACAAACTACATTAAAATATATTATCATTACTCTGAGAGCAAATAACAAGGGTGAAGGGGGAATTTTTGCGTTGTTTGCACTTCTCCGAAAACGTTACAACTGGGCATATGTGATTGCAATAATCGGAGGCAGCGCACTTCTAGCCGATGGAATAATCACACCGGCAATTACCGTTTCAGCAGCAGTAGAAGGGCTAAGAGCATTTCATAGCGAAATACCCACAGTATTAATAACTCTTATTATTCTTGGAGTTTTGTTTTTCATCCAACAATTTGGCACAAGTTCGCTTGGCAAATCATTTGGGCCGGTAATGTTTATCTGGTTCATAGTTATTGCCGGATTTGGAACGGTTCAAATCATAAAAATGCCGGTAATATTGAAAGCAATAAATCCTTATTATGCCCTGCAATTGCTTACTGCATACCCGAAAGGTTTTCTGGTTCTGGGAGCAGTTTTTTTAGCTACTACAGGTGCCGAGGCTCTTTATTCGGACCTGGGACATTGTGGCATCAGAAATATCAGGATCACCTGGATTTTTGTTAAAATTGCTTTATTGTTAAGTTATTTCGGACAATCGGCATGGTTTATTAATCATACCGATGCCATGGTTCTTGGTAAAAATCCTTTTTTTGCAATACTTCCTTCCTGGTTTATTATTCCAGGAATTTTTATCGCTTCAATGGCTGCAGTTATTGCAAGTCAGGCTCTTGTCAGCGGATCTTTTACACTTATCAGCGAAGCCACTTCCCTGAATTTCTGGCCCAAAATGACAATAAAATATCCCACCGAAATTAAAGGTCAGATCTATTTACCTGCTATCAATTTATTTCTCTGGATAGCCTGTTCAGGAGTTGTTCTGTTATTCCGCGAGTCTTCTGCTATGGAAGCTGCCTATGGATTGGCAATTACAATAACCATGCTGATGACTACCATATTATTGATCTTACACCTCAGAAGATTTATCTCTTTGTTTTGGGTATTACTACTTGCCGGTGTATTTTTTACTATTGAAGGAAACTTCCTCTATGCCAATTTACATAAGATAATTAGCGGGGGTTGGTTTGCTCTTACTTTAGCTTTAATATTCTTTATCATGATGTATGCATGGTATAACGGACGTAAAATTAAGAATCAATTGATGAGTTATGTGTCCTTTGGTAAATTACAGAAAATCCTCATGAAAGTCAGCAAGGATGAGACAATTCCCAAATTTGCCACCAACCTGATCTATATTACAAAAACCACCAGAAAAAAGGAGATAGAATCAACATTGGTTTATAGTCTTCTGAATAAACAACCCAAGCGGGCAGATATTTATTGGTTTATTCATATTGAGACGAAAGATAACCCATATACCACTGAATATGAAGTAACACATATAGTACCGGGCAAAATCATTAAACTTGATATTCATTTGGGCTTCAGAATTGAGCCCCGCATTAATCTATTGTTTCGACAGGTATTAACTGATCTTAGTAGTACAGGAGAAATAAAAATGGAATCTCGTTATCCATCACTTGAATCATATGCCATTTCAGGAGATTGCCGGTATGTTTTAATTGACAGGATCTTAACCGCTGATCACGTGTTCAATGTAAGGGAAAGTCTAATTATGACTATAAGTAATCTTATACGAAATATTGGTATATCAGAAGATAAAGCACTTCATCTTGATGCCAGCAATATACTTATTGAAAAAGTACCTTTAGGGAAACCTGATAAATTGCCTTTTCCAGTAAGAAGAATATTATAACGGATTCAATACTGGTAATCCCAAAATAACAGATCTGGGAAGGATATTTTTTAATTATTAAAGCTTTAAGTCACTTTTATAAGATTCTGCGTCATAATGAAAAGAATAAATCAGCATGAAATTTATACTTCTTTTCATATATCTGTTTAACCATTATTCATACGGATATAAGGAGAACGTTACCTCCCCTTTGGAAAATCATTTTCATGATGAGTATCAATACATAGTTCCACCATCACCACAAAATGATAATGGTCTTCGATCAATTGATTTAACCGTGGAACTCAGTTTAAAACCGTTGGGAAATGGTTTCCCAAAACCAGGCCCGATCCTTTTTAGTGATTTGGGCAGGATGAGCATTGTGGAACTGATACTCAGGAAAATAATACATATCTTCTTACTGATTCCTTTAATTCATTCTCCCTAGCTGTTCATCTTTAAGTTTTGCATTATTCAATTTTTCAATTCACTGTGCTGTAAATATTTATTACAGACAATCATTTTTTCTTAAAAACTTAAAAAATGGAACAGATTCAAGGTCATGAAGTGAAAGAGGGCACCAATTATATTGTTGTAATTGTTGTGAGTATTTTTATGTTGGCTTGTATTGCAGCATTGGCTTATGCTTTTCTGCACTTGTAAAAACCACATATTATTATAGGTCCACTTTGATATTGATTTCCTGCAATCATAAATTGAAAAGGTTGCAGGAAATGAATTTTCAACAACAGGATATGCTAATGATTATACCGGCAGTTGTGAAAGTACAGTGGGTGAAAGAGATCTGATTGTTGAAAAGATTACTGTCTATAATATAATGGGCTCTGTTGTTTC
>CAZWFM010000039.1:0-8644 GCA_964633185.1 uncultured Bacteroidales bacterium
GCAAAGATATATCATGGAAACCGGACTGTATTTATAGCAGAATCGGAGGAAATTACGGATAAAAAAAATCAGCACACAAAGCTCTTCTAAGGAAAAATCAAATTTCAGTTGAAAAAAGTTTCACAAAACGAAAGATTTACCTTTACACATAACAATGATTTTGAAAAATCATATAAAGAACTTTTTAATATATTTGAAAAAATATTCCAATATGAAGAATATAAAATTAACGGCAGTTTTTGAGCCTTGTGATGAAGGCGGATATATTGCATATATACAGGAAATTAATGGAATAAATAGTCAGGGTGAGACAATCGAGGAGGCTAAAGAAAATCTTACCGATGCCGTAAACCTTATGTTTGACGAAATACGTTCAAAAACCTCGCAAAGATCGGATAATAGCATAATCGAGAATCTAACCATCAGTTTTTAAGAATGAAGCGAAATAAGCTGATCAAATACCTTAGGAGCAATGGTTGTTATCAAATAAGAGAAGGAGGGAAACACACACTGTATAAAAACGAGAACAATGGGAGTATGTCCACTGTCCCGCGGCATCCCGATATTAAAGAGAACCTGTGTAGAAAAATATGTAAAGATTTAGGAATACCTGATATACTTAAATCCTGATTAGAATTGTAATATATTTTGGTCTGGTCATACAAAACCCAAGAATAAAAGTCCCACAAAACGAACAAAAACTAAGTGTATTTATAAGTTTGCATTCATTAAACCAGGGAACCATAAATGAGAACAAGGACCATCATATTTGCTGTTTTGATAATAGCTCATGGTTGTGGTATTGTCCATAAAAAAGAAGCTGTCAACAATCAATGTAACGATGGCACTATTTTATCTGATAATCAATGTGAATTGATTTTTAATAAGATCAGATCATTCCCCAGCAAAACGCAAATTTCAATTGCATTTATAAGAGATGATTCAACTTTTTTTTACGGGGTCAAGCGAGAAAATGATACTGTAATAACCATCAACAATAAAGATAAGGTATTTGAAGTGGGCTCAATCACAAAAGTCTTTACTTCAACTTTATTGGCAGGATTGGTAGTTGACGGTAAAATTAAACTTGATGATCCGATAAATGATAAAGTTTCTTTTGAACTGAATGATAGTATTTCGATAACATACAAAGAACTGGCTAATCATACATCCGGATTGCCTAAAAGACCTTCGGATATTGTGTTTTCTCTCATAAGAAATCCGTGCAATCCATATAAAAATTACAGCACTGATAAACTGGAAAGATACCTTTCAAAAAAGATGAAACCTTCTCAGGATCCCGGACTTAAATATGAATATTCGAATTTGGGAGCAGGTGTATTAGGATATGTAATCTGTAAAATTGAGAAAAATGATTATCAGAGTTTATTAAATGAAAAGATATTCTCAAGGTATGGAATGACAAATTCAACCACTGTTAAAGAAGACATTGAAGATATTTTAGTTTATGGTATAGGCCCGTTTGGGAATAAAATATCAAACTGGGACTTCGCTTCTTTAGAGGCCGCCGGTAATATTCTATCAACAGCAAATGATTTGTCTAAATTCGTTGTTGCTCAGTTTGATACTTCAAACAGGGAATTGATGTTAACAAGAGAAAAAACATTTTCGGTTGACGATCATTTGGATATTGGTTTGGGCTGGCATATTATCAAAGATAAATCAGATGGTAAATGGTATTGGCACAATGGAGGAACCGGTGGATACAGGGCATCAATGACAATCGATATCGAAAATAAGAGGGGTATAATAGTACTTTCAAATGTTTCAGTAGGGCATAAGAAAAACAATGAAATTGATAACTTGTGTTTCGAATTAATGAAAAGATTCTGAAATAACGAACCTATTATCTACCCAGGCTAAGCGTAAATTGTATCTGCGCTCCTTTTAAAAGATAGCCTGCCTGCCAAAGGTAAATCCTCCAAAGGGCATGTAAACCGGCAGGCAGGTCTCCGGACAAACAATAAAAAGTCCTGCAAAGCCCACCTTTCTTTGCGTTGGAAGTGAAATAAGCAAATGATTATCAGATCATCCACAAAATGTATGTGTTTCCAGGTACATTAGAAAACATCAAATCTTGTATCTTACGGATGGTATTCACCGAATGAGATTAGAATTCATCGAACAGATGCTATTTTCTTAGAATGATAAGAAAATTGATCAATATATAAAATCTGAGCAAAGCAGGGAATCATTATTTTTTAAACCTGGAATCAAGTAAAAAGGGTTTACTATCAATAATCTCACATTCTCTGGCCATATCATGATCAGGATTAAGTAGATAATTATTCTCTTCAGGAATTATAACCGATGGCACTTGCATGATCAGGAATTCTTCCTTTGAAAGAAATTCAGTCCCTATTTTTCTGGTAATACCAATTTTACTTTGCCAGTTGGGAGGGAGTTTTGAATGATCAATTTGAGAAATGGGAGCAGTTTCAGGGATTTTTATTGTTAGTAGAACAAGATCATCAGGTAAATCGCTAAAATCATTAACGTGGACCATGTATTCCAAAACAGCAAGTGCACGACTTTTTGAGCAATAAACTATACGATACCCTTTTTCATGCCATCGTCCTGCAACAAACATACCACCAATGCCATCCAAATTGGCATAATCTTTCTTTGCTATACGATAGATTTGCATTTATCAGGAAAAGATTCCGTGTTCGATACGCAATAATTCATCTTCCACCATGAAAATACCTGTCATGGTATCGAGCATTTCTTTGGGTTTTTTCCCATCAAACCCGGGTATTTTTTTATCCATCCAGGATTGAAATTTTTCTTTATTTCCAAAAACCTCTTTGCCTCTATAAAATAGTTTTCCAATCAATACAGCTCTTTCTGATGCTTCAGGCGAAATTTTTTCATTGTCCTTTTTTCTCTGTATAGTCCTTGTTCCTACATGAGTAAAATTAGCGAAGTACTGAGACGATAAACCTGTAAACGATCTTATTTGCTGAAAAACCCTTTTCGTTATGCCATCTCGTGAAGCCTCGATTAATTTATCATCATTCAAATATAAATCCAACATTCTCATAATGCGTCATATTTCGTATATAGTAACGACAAATTTCGCAAAATGTTTTAATATTACCTAAGAATTGTTTATTTATTTAAAATTCAATAAGAAAATATAGGATCTGATATTATTGATATTTCAGGAATAAAATCCGGTATTTATATTGTAAAACTAAATACGAATAAGAAAGACATAATTAGTGAAAAGATAATAGTCCAATGATAAACATCGATTTATCTTTAAAGAAAACGATAAATATAAATGAATAAAAAAGAATCACAAAATATCAGACATGACCACGAATTGCCTGAATCCATTGAGAAGTGGGGGTGGGAATTTCATCATCTTGGAATTCCGACAAATAAGAAAATGCCAAATGAAAAGTATTTGCCTCGGTTCAAATTTTATATTTCGGGATTTGACACCAGTCCGTTCGGGATTGAGTGGATGAGATTCGAATCGGATAGCCCAATGGATCAATTGATACAAACTGTTCCGCACATTGCTTTTAAAGTAAAAGATCTGGATTACGAACTGGCAAATCGTGATTTTCATTTAATAGGAGAACCGGATTCAACGACTAATGGGATAAGAATTGCAATGATAGAATATCATGGAGCCCCAATAGAATTGATTGAGTTTCAGAAAAAGAATGGTCAGTAGTTACAATACAATCAAAAATACTTTAAGGATCATAAACAATGCTTTACCTGTATAACAAGTTGTACGCCGGAAAGTTTAGGCAAGGCGGGTAAGGTCTATTTTTAATTTTTCCGGATTGAGTTTTGGTTTCTGGTTCTTCCTGGATTTTTTCCAGCTTTTCATCTCCTCACATTTTGCGCAATAAATACCCAGTTCACGCATCTTTTTATTTTTTCCGATCTCAGTTTCGGGAAATTTTCCATTCTTACGAAAAAAGATGCTGATCCCCAGAGCAAGGAAAGAAACAGCAATAAGGATAAGAGCCAAAAGAAAGATTTTCATATTCTCTTTATAAAGTCCTCAAAATTAGTAAATCGGCTGTAAAAAGCGCGTATCTTTTTTGCATTAAAACCAATCGGGATTTAATCTGTTAGTATCATTGCACATCTGGTGCCGGTATCCTATTTTTGAATAAAATTGAAAGAAATTCAATGCCTGTTGTTAAAAAATCATTAACTCAATTGTCATTTCAGGAGTTTCAGAAAGAAGTATTAAACGATTATCTTCTGGCAAACCAGAGCAGGGATCTTAGTATTGCAGGACGCAAAGAAGTACTGACAGGGAAAGCCAAGTTTGGTATTTTCGGCGATGGAAAGGAAATTGCCCAGGTTGCTATGGCTAAAACATTTCAGTTTGGCGACTGGCGTTCAGGGTATTATCGCGACCAGACCTTTATGCTTGCCACAGGCATGTTCTCCCTTCAGGAATTTTTTGCCCAGCTTTATGGAGTTACTGACACAAGGTATAATCCGTCAAACGGAGGAAGATCATTCAATAATCATTATGCAACACGAAATATTGATAAGGAAGGAGATTGGCTCAACCTCATGGATCAACCCAACTCGGCATCTGATATATCCCCTACCGCCGGACAGATGCCACGTTTGCTTGGCCTTGGCCTGGCATCCAAACTGTTTCGTGCAAACAAAGAGCTTCATCAGCAGGTGAAGCTGACAAACAAAGGCAACGAAGTGGCTTTTGGAACCATTGGTGATAGCAGCACATCGGAAGGCCATTTTTTTGAAGTGATGAATGCTGCTGCTGTAAAGCAAATTCCACTGGCAGTGGCTGTGTGGGATGACGGGTTCGGTATTTCGGTAGAAAAAAAATATCAAACACTAAAATCCTCAATTTCCGAAGCGCTCAAAGGCTTTGAGAAAAAGAACGACACCAATGGGATACTGATATACCAGGGGAAAGGATGGGATTATCCCGGCTTATGCAAACTTTTTGAAGAAGGTATAAAACGATGCAGGAAAGAATATATCCCTGTATTGTTTCATATCGATGAAATTACACAGCCTTTGGGACATTCCACCTCAGGTTCGCATGAGCGATACAAATCGGAAGAGCGTTTGACTTGGGAGAAGGAATACGATTGCATTGCAAAGATGAGAGAATGGATACTGAAACACAGGATTGCCACCGGAAAAGAGCTGGATGCTATTGAAAGTCAGGCTTTTTCAGATGTACAGGACGCAAGACAACAAGGCTGGAAACTATACCAGGATCCGATACTGAAGGAAAGACACGATCTGCTAAAGATCATAGAAGATAAGAAATGCCAGTGTAAGAAAGATAAGCTGGATAAGATAGCTATTATTACGAAGAACCTTCGGAATCTGGAAGCACCCATAAGAAAGGACAATATAAGCAGCGCAAAAAAGATTCTGCGGTATATCTGTAAGGATTGTTCGCAACGTGGATCTATTAAAGAGCAACTTTCTGCATGGTTTGATTTGTGTTTTGTGGATAAATACGAGCAATACAATGCTTTTCTTCATGTAGAAAACAAACACTCGGCTTTGCATGTCGAAGAAATAAAACCTGTAATCTCGGAAAATTCGCATGAAGTACCGGGCAGAGAGATCATAAGAGCAAATTTTGATAAGCTCTTCAACAAATATCCTCTCCTGGTCGCTTTCGGAGAAGATGTTGGGAAAATAGGCGGTGTAAACCAAACTTATACGGGTTTGCAGGAGAAATATGGAGAGCACAGGATTTTTGATACCGGAATACGCGAAACTTCCATCATTGGCAAAGGCATAGGCCTGGCATTGCGGGGGTTCAGACCCATTGCCGAGATACAATATTTCGATTATTTGCTGTATGCATTGCAAACCATCAGCGATGATTTGGCAACCACTCACTGGCGCACTGCAGGCGGACAAATAGTGCCGCTTATCATAAGCACAAGGGGACACAGATTTGAGGGCATCTGGCATGCAGGTTCGCCACTAAGCATGATCATCAACTCCATACGCGGAGTATTTGTTTGCACACCCAGAAATATGACCCAGGCAGCAGGTTTTTATAACACACTCCTCAAAGGCCATGACCCGGGCCTTGTTATTGAACCATTAATTGCTTACAGGTTAAAAGAATATATGCCTGAGAATATCGGTGAATATTGTGTGCCGCTGGGAACTCCTGAAATACTTACAGAAGGAACTGACATTACAGTGGTTACATATGGATCCTGTGTTCGAATAGCCCTGGATGCGGTAAAACAATTGAAAGAGTTTGAGATAAGCACAGAACTTATCGATGTTCAGACATTGTTGCCTTTTGACATCAACGAGACCATAGTGGAATCTGTGAAAAAAACGAACAGGATCTTATTTTTTGATGAGGATGTTCCGGGAGGGGCCACTGCCTATATGATGCAAAAAGTGCTTGAAGAGCAAAGGGCATACCGTTATCTTGATGCGGAACCAAAAACATTAACAGCTATGGATCACAGGCCTGCCTATGCAAGAGATGGTGATTATTTTTCCAATCCCAATGCTGAAAATGTGTTTGACACTGTGTACGAATTGATGCATGAAGTGAATCCGAAGAAATATCCATCCTTATACAAATAAATGAACCTGAAATGGTTCTTATCGCGACAGATCAGGGTTTGCATACAATAGCCTTCGTAGTTCTTCCATCAATTTCAATGCGCAAAGCTTTGTTGAATTGTATATGTCTCACGTATTTACGCTCGTTTTCAGATGGAAGGGAATCGAGGTATTCAAGGTCAATTTTTCCTTCGCCAATTTGAGTATTTATGGTTAGATAGCCCACACCAAATGTAGTGAGGTTATGGAAAAAATGAGTTCCCTGGCTGGGATCAACTTTGTATTTTTCCAGACCCACTTCAACAATTATACGTGCTGAAGATATTTGTGCCCATTTTACCGGAATTCCGAGCCACGGATCACTTGAGCCCCATCTGCCGGGACCTATCAGTAAATAATTCCTGTTTTTACCCGTCAGATTTTTGTTAAATTTTTCAAGTTCAGAAGCAATTTTTGCATTATCTGCTTTATTGAACGAATCCAACTTAATATATACAATATCCCTGATATTTTCTATACGGCCATTTCCCATTGCTCTGTCTGATGAAATAATGATTTGATCTTCAGGGATGTCAGATATTTTTTTAATCAGGATTGTTTCATACGATACTATGGGCCTTACCTGTATATAATTAAAATCTTTTGGTTCGTTTTCCGGAGTATCCAGGTTGGCGGCAAATTCAATTTCAACAGGATGATTTAATGCCTGGCTGCTGATTTGAAGCAAATCGTTAAC
This sequence comes from uncultured Bacteroidales bacterium, assembly GCA_964633185.1. Classification (GTDB taxonomy): domain Bacteria; phylum Bacteroidota; class Bacteroidia; order Bacteroidales; family UBA10428; genus UBA10428. The sequence goes on from CAZWFM010000039.1 coordinate 7,328, forward strand.
AATGTCAGTAAGAGGAAATCTGTTATGATTTAATATGTTCGAAAAAGTAATCAACTTTTTCCCTGAAGCAACAAGTCCGTCAACAATACTATTGTTCATATGATCGTATGTTGATGCTGCATACAGGAATGAGCGATCGTTCTCTGCTTCTTTCACGGGAATTCTCAAAAGATTTATTTTATCATCAACTGCAGCTTTAAAATGCTGAGGATCCATATCTACCGCGAAAAAATAATTCTGACTGTCTTTCATGGCTTGTTCGGGAGTAGATAACTGGAGTATCTTTTTTGGATATTTTGGTGAAAAACGCAGAGATGTTCCACCTTCCACAATCAGTCTTCCCAGTCCGTAGGCAAGATTCAGGATGGCATCATTCGAAGTTTCTTTGCCAATGGGATAGTAATTTATCGAACGGGCTACACCGGAAAGTGTCGGATAAAAATGGCCATTGTAGTTTTTACCGCAAACCGATTGCAGGATGATACCCATCTTTTCCTCATCAATCAGGTTAGATGTTGCTGTGATATAATCTTTGCTGGCTTTATAAAACACCGATGCATAAACACATTTAACAGCCTGTTCAAGCATATTGACAGCCGTCCTGGGATTCTTATGAGGAGGCACCATAAATGTGTTGTAAATTCCGGCAAAAGGCTGGTAAAGTGAATCTTCAAGTTTGCTGGATGAACGAACTGCTATCGGATTGTTTGCTATTGAAGCAATGGCTAAGAAATCATTCTTAATCTTCTCGGGAAATTCAGCTTTAATAAAATGTTTCAATATTTCCGAATCACTCGATGCAGATAATCCGATTGAGTAAAGGTCGTTTCTTTGCATAAAATTATCAAATACCTCTGTGGTAAGGACAACGCTTGGTGGAACAGATATATTCACTCCAGGGTATTTCGCACTCAGATTTTCTGTTTTTAATACGGAATTCATAAAAGCAAGTCCCCTGGCTTTACCTCCCAGGCTCCCCTGTCCAATTCTTGAAAAGAAAAGGTATTCATCAAATTTACTTCTGTTAAATTCGGCAATAATACCACGGGCTTTGCTAAGTCTGAAGTTCGTGATACTCTCATAGATGTATCTGCGAACACCATCGGGGCCCTTAAAGTCATCAAATTGTGCTTCCTTAAACCGTTTTGCAATCGAGAACAAGGCACGTGCATTCAGCCATTTTGAAAAATCGTCTTTCCTGGTATGGTATTCAATAATTTCATCAGGTATGTCGAGGATGAGTTCCTGAAGAGATTTCAAGTCATAGGCGATATAACTTTCTTTACCTGTTTTCGGGTCAATAAATACAAATTCTCC
>CAZWFM010000039.1:8744-10657 GCA_964633185.1 uncultured Bacteroidales bacterium
TGTAATTCTTTGCGAGCAATATTTTAGGTCTTCCTCTTCGTCTGAGCATTTGTTGGTGTTCGTTCAGCGCTTCTTTAACAAACTCCTTTGATTGCTCCAGTATAATTCGGTATAGATTTGGAAGATAAGATGATATGAAACGAATTGAATCTTCAACCAGCAGGATAGACTGCACCCCTATTTTAAGGATATCATTTTCCGCATTCATTGAGTCTTCAATAAGTTTGATAATAGCCAGGAAAATATCAGGATTACCCAGCCAGCAGAATACATAGTCAATGGCTGAAAGATCCTCCCTTTCCAGTCGTACAGACACTTCTCTTGAGAAATGTGTCAGCACGACAATAGGAATGCAGGAATACTTATTTTTCAACTGCTTTGCCAACTGGAAAGCGTCAGTATCTCCAATACTCAACATTTCAATGATGAGGTCAATGTCATCATTTTTCAATATATCGGCAGCTTTTTTTGCCGAATTGGCATGTATAAAAACAGGAGGATACCTGAGGTTCAGCGATACGTATTCATTAAAAATATGCTCGTCAATCCGTCCGTCTTCTTCAAGCATATAAAAATCATACTGACTACAAATTACCAAAACTTTTCTGATTCGTTTCTGCATGAGCAGATTGAACGAAGTATCCGGGAGGTTTATAAAATTTGTACTCTTGTTATTGCTGCGATTTTTAGACATTACTGTATTGATATAAATACACTAATACCTGAATAATAAGGAATATACCAATCTTTTATGAAATAATACCGATGAATGGAGTAATTTTTATTCAGGTCATTAATCTATTCTGAACGTGTTGCCACTATTCAGAAGATCATTCACAGTCTTTATCTTGGATTTTTTCTTCGACTCCCTGATTTGTTTATACAGCATATTCTCATACACTCCGGTTTTCCATTCTCTGATAATGCCCATAGCGACAGGGTAATCGGGGAGGGTCATTCGTGAAAGCATATAGTGTCTTGTATCATCAGGGTTATGTACATTATGGACCAGGATATCTTCCTTTCTTATACCATTTTCACCAATTTTCACGACAACAAATTTTGGTCCGCTTTGTATTAGTCCTTTGTCCCTGTTTTTGCCAAATATCATTGGCTTGCCATGTTCCAGGTAAATCTGGTTATCATCTCTGACATCTTTGCCTGTGATCTCGGCATGTACCTGGTTATTAAAAATAATACAATTCTGTAATACTTCCACCAGTGAGGTTCCTTTGTGTTGGGCTGCCTTAATAAAAACTTCGGTCATCATTTTTGGATTGGTATCCACAACGCGTGCATAAAAAGTACCCTGGGCACCCATTGCAAGCTCACCTGGTAAAAATGGATTTTCAATAGTGCCATCAGGTGATGTTTTGGTTATACTTCCAATAGGAGTTGTAGGTGAATATTGTCCTTTTGTAAGGCCATATATTTTGTTGTTGAACAGAATGATATTCACATCAATATTTCTCCTGAGAATATGTATAAAATGATTTCCTCCGATAGCCATTGAATCACCATCGCCGGTGATTATCCATACGCTCAGGTCAGGATTGACTACTTTTATTCCCGATGCAATAGCCGGTGCCCGTCCGTGAAGACCATGGAATCCGTAAGCATTAACATAATATGGGAATCGACTGGAGCAGCCTATACCGGAAACGAAAACTACTTTTTCCTTAGATACACCTGTATAAGGCAAGGCTTTTTTTATGGCAGAAAGTACAGCATGTCCTCCACATCCCGGGCACCATTTTACGTCGGTGTCGAGATTGAAATCCTGCGGCGTTATAATGGGTGATGTTGATTTGAATGCCATGGTTATATTTCCTCCAGAATTTCGTTAAACTTATACTTAAGTTCAAAGATCATAAATGGCAGTCCTTGTACCTTGTTATACTGGATGTAATCAA
>CAZWFM010000040.1:0-4350 GCA_964633185.1 uncultured Bacteroidales bacterium
GCAGAAAAATTTTTCCCCACAGATCCGGAATTTCGAATGATTTTTCATGATAATACATAAGGAAAACTATTTTCAGGACGATAAAAAAGAATATCCAGTATAAATAGTATTTTAAAAGATATTTGATGGGTGTGAACATGAATTATGCAATTGGTTAACCTGAGGGATTGTTCAGTTGGGAAAAGGATTTTTTTTTCGGGTTGTTAACATAAATTTCATTAAAAATGGGTATATAACTAATGATCATTTGCCTAAATTAGTATTTAATCTTTTTATTTGCATTCATTATGAAAAAACATATAAAATTATATAAACATTGGCATTTGCTTGCTCTAAGAGGTCTTTTAATTATCACTCTTGGAGTATTTGCATTATTCCTGCCTTCTTACGAAAGTGAGATCAGGTTTATTGAAATTTTCGAACTTTTTGCCATTGCAAGTGGTCTTTTAATGATCCAGTCGGCCATTTTTAACAGGCATCATTTAAATTGGCAATGGATGCTTGTTGGGGGTTTAATTGATTTTTCATTTGGTATCATGTTATGGTTGGTACCTGAAATATCGTCTAAGTCGGTTGTTCTTGTTCTTGCAGTCTGGTTTTTATATACCGGAGTACTACAGGCGGTAGAATCCATTGTATTAATACATGAAAATATTATGAACTGGTGGTTTGAGCTTGTTTCCGGTATTCTATCCTTTATTATGGCATTTCTTATGATTGCATTAAGGATGCATGAAAAAAGAGAGGTATTTTTCATTTTGGGTATAATGGTTTGTATGTATGGCGTATTTATATTGATCTCATCATTTATTCTGTTTGAGCCTGAAGATTAACCCTGGAGAAAATGTTAGTCATTTTATTAGCCCATCAATTTACTTTACAAATGAAGAATTGATAATAGTTGGATTGCTTTTACAATATACTATCGCCAGTGTTATATTATCATTATAAGAATAATTGATCTTTTAAACCGGGATTATCTCAACCGGATTTCGAATGTATTCAAGCCAATTTTTTTGGGATCAGTGCCATATCAGATGTATATTGTCAGAGGGGACATTCAATACCATAAAAGAGCGATTGACCCTTATTGCTGAAAACTCTCCGGTTGTATCCTATTCAGTACCTGGAATAAAATTACTTTAATCTTCATTGTGATATACTTGCAGGTTTTATTAACAACGATAAAAATATACTTTTACACTTAAAATAAAATTGAACCTGCTATTCTGCATTATCTCATCGAAGGACTGTTTTGCATTTCATGCATTCTAAATAATAACTAAATAGTTTTCTTTTTTTTAAAGATTATTCGTTTATTCCAGCGAAATGAATTATCGTGGATAACTTGACCTTAAGATTCAGAAAATAAATAACATACAACAAAGTATTTGTTTGAATTATCTTAACCTATTGATAATATTTGCTTTACATAGATTCGAAAATTCTAAGTTTATTTTACGCAGGAATGACTAGTTGTTGATATATACAATTTGATCAAACCAAATGAATAGTTTATCAACAAATTATTGATTTAGGTTTTTTGTTTTATTACATTTGCTGACAATTATCAGTTATTTAATATCTGTGCCGATAATTTGAAAGACTAGACTGATAACTTGGGAGTATTTTTTATTGGAAGTATTAACCCTAAAACCAACCGCTCGTTAGGATGAAAGGTTATATGCATTATGTGCATGACATTTCTGAAAAGGAAGATGTCAGGTTTTTTCCGAATATTTACAGAAGACCCAGAAAGAGAATTCAGGACTTCAGAAGGAAAATTCAAAGTATTAATGATCTGCAGAAATCTATTCTGTCAGAATCAAACCAGGAAGTTTTTGATTTTATTTCTGAGCACCTTGATCTTAAGAAGTATTTCAGACATATTATTTTTACAACGAATACAAAATCGTATGTAGATCGAGTTGATTTCAGCAATGTCAGGGCTATCATTAATTTTAAGAAAATCAATAACATCAGACTGATTAACGAACACTTTCGCTCGGTAAATAAACTGTTGCCTGATGCGGGTATTTATATAGGACGTATTGAAACGTATGGCATTAGAAAAGATAGATTTTGCAAATTGTTTGGAAATAAATTTGGCAAGATGATTTGGCTTGCTGATTTTCTCCTGAATCGAATAATTCCTAAAATTCGTTTTTTACAAAAACCATACTCTGTTTTAACGAATAATAGAAATAAAGTAATATCTCAGGCTGAAATTCTGGGACGGCTTGTATATACCGGTTTTGAAATTGTAGAATTTGTAATAATTGACCAATTGTTCTATTTTGTTGTGATCAAAACAAGTGAACCAAAGAATGATCCTGATCCTTCTTATCATCCGATTTTTAAAATGAAGAGAATTGGCAAAGGAGGAAAAATTATCAAGGTGTTCAAATTAAGAACAATGCATCCATATTCGGAGTACCTCCAGGATTTTGTATTGAAATTATATGGTTATAACAGTGTTGGGAAGCCTAATAATGATTTTCGGATTGCCAGATGGGGCAAAATATTAAGAAAATTGTGGTTGGACGAAATTCCGCAATTAATAAACGTATTTAGAGGAGAAATGAAGTTATTTGGTGTCAGACCCTTAAGTAAGGTTAGGTTTGCTCAATTGCCGGAAGATATACAGCAGGAAAGAATCAAATACAAGCCGGGATGTTTTCCTCCTTATGTGGCCCTGAATATGCCTGATGACAAGGGGAATATTGAAGCGGAACGGATATACTTGAGAGATAAAACTCAGCATCCTTATATCACAGATATCCAATATATGTGCAAAGCCCTTTATAATATTTTATCCAATAAAATACGAAGTTCCTGATCAATTTATAATGCAGGATTCCTCTATTTATTCATAATTTATTAACAAACAAAATTCTGTATCCGGCTCTGATAAGAGTATTTCTTCATTATTATGTCAGCATCGTTTGTGCCATGATTATCCGGAATAAAATAATAGTACTTTTTGGAGGGATACATATCCCTGCTTTTTATTCCACGGAATTACATCCTGAGCAATATTCTGATCCCTGCATAATTATAATAAAGTACAACTCGATTAGAAAACAGGGATCTTAATAACTAATTCACTGGTATTGCTACTGATATACAAAAAGTAAATACCGCTTCTGACCGAAGGCATATCAAAATAAAACTCTGAAACTGAGCCGGGATATTTCATAAGAATTACCTTTCCGCTTACATCGATAAGTTTAATCTGATCCAGACCGCTTGGTGATTCTAACCTGTAGATTCTTCCCGGATGATCTATAACATAAGAAATATCACAATTTCTGGTCTTAAGTTCTTCAATTGAATTTAACACTGATGTGGTAATATAAAGATCTGCAGACCGAAAACTTCGGTTTCCTGAAATATCAACCGAAGACACATTGAAAATGTAATTGGTTGAGGGATCAAGATTGTTGTCAGTGTAAGTAGTATCAGTAGTGAAATCAACTTCATTATCATTTCGATAAATCTTGTACCCTATGACCATTATATTGTCTGTGCTTCCATTCCAGATCAGGTCAGCATATGTATCCCCAACAGATTGGGCGGATAAATTTTCAGGACGGGAAGGTTGTTCATGATCGACCTCGCTATTGGTCGATGCTGTAAATTCAGTCGAAAATTCACTCTCATTTCCTTCATCATCGAAGGCGGATACTTTATAGTGGTATTCTGTTTCAGGCTCCAATTCAGCATCGATGTATGAATTCTTTATGCTTTCACCTGTTTCTATATCATCTCTAAGTATCCTGTACCCAGCTACTCCAACATTATCAGTGGAGTTGTCCCACGAAAAAAAAATTTCAGTTGCAGTGGAAATTACCAGTCTTAGATTTTCCGGAATACTTGGAATTGTTACATCAACATCAGATGGATTATCTTCAGTGGTTATTACGAGAGCAACTGATAAGGGACTTTCATTTCCATATGCATCGAAAGCCGTAACATGAAATGTGTATCCAGTAGCGGGAGTCAATCCTGTGAAGGTGTAATTTGTCCCTGCAGTGGTTCCCGTTTCAACTCCGTCTCTGAAAACCCGGTAACCGGTTACTCCCGTATTGTCACTGGAAGCATTCCAGCTAACAGAAATGCTGCCGGTAGTGATCGTATTGGCAGCAAGACCTGTTGGTACGGAGGGAGCCTGTGTGTCGGGTTGTGATAAAGTTGTGGCCATGAGATTGGCAGATTGATTGCTCTCATTACCGGCAGCGTCAAAAGCTGATACACTGAAAGTATATTCAGTAGCCGGTATCAGACCTGTGAACGTGTAATTTGTCCCTGCAGTGGTTCCCGTTTCAACTCCGTCTCTGAAAACCCGGT
>CAZWFM010000040.1:4450-5431 GCA_964633185.1 uncultured Bacteroidales bacterium
CGGTAGTGATCGTATTGGCAGCAAGACCTGTTGGTACGGAGGGAGCCTGTGTGTCAGAGCCTCCAAGATTAATAGATTGCATGATACCTAAACTTTTATTGTAGTAAGTTCCTGACCCTGATTGCTCCAGTTTAATAGCCCGTACCATGTAAACATTATTGCCTGTTAATGGATCAGAGTCTGTAAACGAGGTGCTCTCCTCAATTTGGTCGTTGATTTTTTCAAAGCTGCCCTGAATACTATTGCTTCGGTAAATATCATAGCCAATGATATCATCGTTTGGCGCATTCCAGCTAAGAATAACACTGCCATTTGATTCATTAAGCGAGAGGTTCGAAATTGGTTTAACTACATGTAACCGCAGGGTAGGATCTCCCATAAGAGCAATATGAATACCTCTGGCATAATTGCCGGAAAAATAAAGTCCTGAACTTGAATTATTTTGTGTGAGGCGGGTACAATATCCAATTGTTATTCCCATTCCCATCGGATGAATTGCCCAAAAAGGTCGTGCTCCCCAGCAACTTGTAAGTGTATAGCTGTCAGATGCGATCGGACAACGAAGAAAATTATTATACGTATCCCAATCGGCCCACCGGCTTGCAAACAAAATAGTAAATATTGAATTATAAGCATTTTCCGCCCAGTCATGATCAGTACAGAGTTCACCCCCACTTCCATAAGAAAGAAGATAGCTCTCCGAAGATAAAGTTGTGGTATAGTCTAATTCATATACATTGTCGGAACCAACAAGAGCCGAGAAATTCCTCCATCCGGTCGATGCAAAATATTCTTCGTAAACATCACCATAATTATCCTCTATAAGACCTTTACTGCTAATATTATCATATCCTCCATGTCTGTACAAATGATTCTTGTCAAGGTATTTTCTGGTCGTTGTAATATCATTGTTAGAATTAAAATAAGTCATATTTGTCATATCAACCCTGCCTATCTGCAATTCTATGTCAGATGGAATAT
>CAZWFM010000040.1:5441-10626 GCA_964633185.1 uncultured Bacteroidales bacterium
AACTAAAGATTTTCTCAAAGTGTATAGGGTTTAGAATGTACATTTTATTCTTATAGACAAGGCAATCTATATCTTCATCAATAGTCAAAATAGATCCTGATAACTGATCAAATTTACCATCACCAGGAATATTATGGTTTCTCGGATCATCGCCACTACTACTGTTAACGGTATTATCTGTCCATATACCATTCATATCTCCATAATATACATCAGCAGGCCAGGCCCCCCGATGATCTGAATGCCCGTCAGGGTAAAAATCTCCTGAATACGGAACAGCTATATGACCCAAAATAAATACACTAACAAGATCAGGATCTGCCGAATATACATTTTTGATCATTGCTTTAACTTCAACAACTGACAGATCGCTGCTGACATATTCTTTATGAATAAACCATCCTTCTCCTATTAAATCGGACTCTAATCTGTTAATCTCGCTGGAGAGTGCTGACTGGTATGTATTATCTATTAACAGTAGAATACTCTTTTTAGTCTCACTTAAGACTGATTTTATTCCTGCTAAAACATATGTATAACCGGTAAAGCTACTTGTTGTTTTCTGAATTTTGTATTCATAAGTTTTTCCTGTCTCCACATCGGTATCGATAAATTGAGTGCTATTACCGGCCAGTGTTGAGATAGATGAACCCCAGCCGGTTGCATTTAATTCTTTTTTGTATAGGGTATATCCAGTTGCATTTGGATCACTATACCAATTGAAAGTGATCCGTGGAGGAGATTCCTGCACGACTGTATTAACCAGTATTGTATAATCTTTAGGTAGTGTTTGCTGCGAAAATAATGATATAGAGTATGATACAATTGTCAGTAGTATTATACATCTGCAATGCTTGAAAGTTTTCATATAACTGAATTCTTGTCTGGATTGTAAAAAAATTATTTAGTTGCTTTAACTTACAATGCGATTTTTATAAGCCGCAATTTAGCGAATTTCCTGATTATATTTAAAATGAATTCCAGCAGTTTTGTTTTTTTCTATAATGTAAACTACCAATCTTCTTTTGAATGAATGGATAGGTTTGATCAGTTATTCGCTTTGGAAAATCTATTGGTTATTACTTTAATTCTTATAAGAAATTTTATACTCTGTTGTTAATTTAAGCTTGTTCCTCCAACTATTTTTACAATTGAGGGATAAGCCATTTACCTGCTCAGGCAATTTTAGCTCAGTGTCAAATTAAAGATCAGCTTTTTAAATTTGAATTGTTTTAATTACGGGAGTTCTGGCATCTGTGCACGATAAGCTGAGAATAAACTGATCATCTTTTATTGTGTAAATATGCGCTTTCTTATTTTTTATCTTCAGGTCATCGGGAACCTCAATGCTTATGATATTGTTCCCGGGAGTCATTATAATCTTTGATAGTTCATTCAAGAGGCCAACTCCTATCATTTTTAGGAAAGCCTCCTTTCGTGTCCATATTTCCAGGAAATTAATGAGTTTTAATTGATCGGTAGATGAATGCTTCTGAATATATTTTCTCTCATCCTCGTGGAAATAATCATGACTAACACTATCGTAATCCTGTAAGGTATTGATTTTCTCAATGTCGACCCCTACACTTGTGTCATGTGAATCAGCGATCACTATTGCAAAAATGTCCTGAGAATGTGAGATATTAAAATCCAAATCAAAATCTGCTAAAAATGGTTTTTCCCCTGTGGGGAATACAATATCCAGTTTTTCAGGTTTTAATGCCAGAGTTTTTGCTAATTCATGTCTCAGGAAATAGTGTGATAAGATATAATTTTCTGTCTGTAGTGTACGAAGGAATTTTTCAGATCGATCCTTCTCAAATGAAGATAAACCCTCGATATAGCTTTTAATAGGTCGGCTAAAATTCAAAGTTTTACCAACGTATACAGGCAAAAAATTACTTTCTTTATTATTTTGCTCTTGTGCTGAGAATATTTTAATAAAAAATGAACACTTCAAATTGAAATAAATTCTGGTGATGTGAATAAACCGTATTGCATTAATTCATTAATAGCTTATAGTAAATGATATCCTGATGAATAAAAGCTCACAATTAGTATCTAAAAATAGAAAAAATCTCAATTAGTATCAGGTATTTATTTTAAAAGGCCTTATTTTCTGACTGTAGACTCTTTCGGCATTTGATCTGATTTGAAACAATTGATCAGGAGAACCGGAATACCGTCATTATAATTTGGATCAGGATCAGAAAAGAAGGTTTTTAACTTATAAAGATCAAGATATAAATAGATTGTCAGTAGAATGAAAATCTTTATCCTCTAATTGACTTCTTTTATCAAATTCCCGGATTTGTATCCTTAATAATTACTTATTTTGAATTTCTATTTAATATTTAATCCTGTTCAGTTTTTTTTAGTTGAAATATTCTAATAATTCAATAACGCTCTATACCGAATCTAAAACGATTAGCAAAGTCAATGATAATAAATCATTGTTGCATAAACTGTATTCTTGATTGATAAAGCATTATGAATTCAATTGTAGAAAAAAATTTTTCTCAAATGATCAAGCCCCTTATATCCCTAAGATTTCTTTTTGCCGTTTTGGTTTTTTTACATCATCTTGGTTTTATTATAGGTCCTGATAATAAATTCAGAGATTTGTATTGTAAACTATTTGCCGATGCAGGTCCTGTTGGTGTCTGTTTCTTTTTTATACTTAGTGGCTTTATTCTCACATATGTTTATCAGGAAAAGATAATTCATAAGAAAATAAAGATTAAGAATTTTTATTTGTTACGGTTTACCAGGATTTATCCATTGTATTTTATTTCTCTTCTTCTGGCCATTCCATTAAAGATCGAATTGCTCTTAACTGATTATAAAACATGGTTGCTGGTATTTTCTGAGCATTTAGTAATGATACAAAGTTTTGTTCCAATCAGAGAGCATTATTTTTCCTTTAATATGGTTTCCTGGTGTATATCAAATGAACTTTTTTTCTATCTCGCCTTTCCATTTTTAATTTTTCTTTTTTCAAAAATTAATTTCAAAAAGAAATTGCTGTTATTTGTTTTTGTTTCAATAGGTCTTTCCTTACTTATCTATATTTTACCATCCAGATTGTATCATGCTTTGATATATATTAATCCGTGTATTCGAATTTTCGATTTTATACTTGGGATTATACTATATGATGTATACAAACAACTTCATTCCATATCCAAATCGAAAGCTACTCTTTTCGAGTTGGCATCCATTGTATTTCTTGTTATAATGTATATAGTTGGTATATTTTTACCTCAGGTTATACGATATTCAATATATTACTGGCTTCCTGTTTCCTTTTTAATATTGGTGTTTGCCATGCAAAATGGAAAGATATCGTCTTTATTGTCAAACAAATTATTGATGATCTTGGGTGGACTGAGTTATGGATTTTATATCTCACATTATCTGATTATAAAATACGTAACCTGGTTAAACAGAAGATTTGAAGTGATCGATAGCACAATATTATTAATCATTTTTATTTTTCTTTTGTCTCTGATCTGTGGCTATTTTGCTTATTCATATATTGAAAATCCAATAAACAAGCTATTAAGAAAAAGAAAATAAAGCGCACATTACCAGATTGGTCATTGATCTTTTACGACTTTGTTTAATCACAATTTTTATTAGGATATATTATAATGAATACCTTTTCCGATAACCATAATTTTGACAGTTTGAAAATGCATCATTCTTTTTATAGTCTAACTTTACTTAAGCTTATGAATTCATCATCAATGAACGGAGATTATTAATCAAATTAATTTGAAGAATAGTCTAAAATACGTAATAGCAGTTATTTATTTGTATAATTTTATTTGCCGTTTTATGAATACCATATTTAGAAATGACAATAGTGAAGTTTTAGTTAAGAAGAATGTTATTGTCATAATTAAGTTTTATGATCTTTTGGAAAGCTTAATAAGCGAACAATGAAGCAGATGAATTTATCTCCTATTCAAGAACAATTCTGGTTATTGTATAATTTAAATCCGGATGATCCTGCCTACAATATTTTTTCCGTTTTTCGAATTAACGTTATTCCTGATATAAATATTCTTGAAAAAGCGATCAGGATCATACTTAACCGCCATGAAATATTAAGATCATCCATTCACCAATCTGATTCGAAAGCAGTACAAGTAATCCATTCAGAAGACGAATTGAATTTCAAAATACAGTCAATAGAAATAAATACAGATTCTACCCATAACGTTATCCCCAAAGAGGTCGCTGATGAGGTGAATTTGCCTTTTGATTTGAGAACCCCACCTTTATTTAGGGTAAAACTATTTACTTTCAATGATCATACCTCAATACTTACAATTGTCTTTCATCATATTATCATTGATACACGTTCAGAAGGATTATTTTCAAATGAATTAAGTGCAATTTATAATGATCTCTCCGAAGGGAAAGATCCCCTGTTGGAACCAGTTCAATTTCAGTATTCAAGGTATGTTGAATCCATGGGATCTTTTTATGACTCAACCAAAAATAAGCGAAAGCTGTCCGATTGGATTCAAGAGTATTCTGATTCACTGGAACGAATTTCTTTGCCTTCAGATTTTTCTCAACCTCCGGAATACTATCCGATAGGCAAGGGTGAGTTTTTTAAGGTTGATAGTGAGCTTTATTCGGGAATCAAAGACTACGCAAAAAAGACTCAATATAATGCATTCAGGATCTTATTAGCGAGTTATATTACATTGCTCCATAGGCTAACTAACCAGGATACCATAATTGTAGGAGTACCTTTAACAAACAGAGTAAAGGATTTTGCAAAAACAACAATGGGTTGTTTTGTTAATACTCTTCCGATAAAAATTGATTTTACAGGTAAACCAACCTGTATTCAAATTCTTGAACAAGTAAACAAAGCCCTGAATTTAAATCTTGACAGACAGGAGATCCCACTTTTGGATTTAGTGAATCGCGTGAAAGTGAACAGAAGTTCATCAAATTCATTTTTTCAAGCCGGATTTACATTTAAACCTCAAATGCAGCTAAAGTTTAAGGGGATGGAAATAGTGCCTTTGGAGGTAGTACGAAAGGGATCACAGCTTGATCTTTTCTTTACCATGAGGGAAGAGGATTCTGATTTCAGTGGATATGCCGAATACAATACTCAACTTTTTACTGATATTACGATTCATAGATGGGTAGAAATATA
>CAZWFM010000041.1:0-1883 GCA_964633185.1 uncultured Bacteroidales bacterium
TCGTAGTAATTTATTCACCAAAAAACTATGTATATCATGGAGCATATGTAGCCGGACCGGTATTCCTGGAGATTGCAAATAAAGTATATGCTTCCGATCTGGATATTCATAAGCCGGTTAATAATGAGGAAAAAAAGCCCTTTGAGGTTCCCTATTCAAAGAATGGTCATCAGGGAGAGTTAGGAATAGTATTGAAAAACCTTCATATCAAACAAGATGGTGATAATCACTCTGAATGGGTTACTACCGAGAAAAAGGAGAACAGCATTGAACTGAAATCAAAAGATATGGTGGATAATCTGGTTCCCAATGTTGTATCCATGGGACTTAAAGATGCTATCTACCTTTTGGAAAATCTTGGATTAAAAGTGGATGTCAGGGGGCGGGGAAGTGTGAGAAGTCAATCACTTTCACCCGGCACACGTGTAAGACACGGTGATAAAATAATACTTGAAATGAGTTTTATAGACAGCTAATGGCAAAAAAACTAAATCATATAATCAAAGGCATAGATTGCAGGGTCATCGGGGGAAATGATCCGGAGATTAATAAACTGGTTTTTGATTCAAGAAAGGTGACAAAAGGTGATTTATTTGTTGCTGTTAAAGGAACTCATGTTGACGGGCATACATTCCTTTCAGATGTGGTTGAAAAGGGTGCTGCCGCAATTATTTGTGAAGACTATCCGGATCAGCTTACAGAGCAGGCAACTTTCATTGTTGTTAAAGATTCTGCTGAAGCTCTGGGTCTTGCAGCAGCCAATTTTTATGATGAACCAGGCAAATCACTTCATCTGATCGGTGTTACAGGTACAAACGGCAAAACTTCGATTGTCACATTATTGTATCGGTTGTTTAATAAAATGGATCAAAAATCAGGCTTACTTTCTACCATTAGAAATATGGTGGGAGAAGAGACTGTGCAGGCAACCCATACAACACCTGATGCAATCACAATTCAGAGTTTGTTAAGAAAAATGGTAGATGGAGGCTGTTCTCATGCATTTATGGAAGTAAGTTCTCATGCCATAGACCAAAAACGCATAAAAGGTTTGAACTTTGATGTTGTTGTCTTTACAAATATCACTCATGATCATCTTGACTATCATCAAACATTTGATGCATATCTAAAGGCGAAAAAACAACTTTTTGATGATTTGTCTTCAGATGCAACAGCTCTTGTTAATGCAGATGATAAACATAGCAAAGTAATAGTACAGAACACCTCGGCTACAATAAAAACCTATGGTTTAAGATCGATAGCTGATTACAAAGCAAAGATAATTGAAAGTCATTTTGATGGCATGCTGGTAAATATTGAAAACACTGAATTATGGACTCAGGTAATCGGTGAATTCAATGCATCCAATTTGCTCGCCGTATATGCGGTAACAAACCTTCTGGGATATCCAAAAGAAGAAATCCTTCGGGTATTGAGTACGCTAGGTACTGTTGAAGGGAGATTTGAATATCTGAGATCTGAAAATAACATTACAGCAATTATAGATTATGCTCATACTCCTGACGCACTGCAAAATGTACTGACAACAATTAATCAAATCATGAATACAGGGAGGCAGTTGATTACTGTTGTTGGAGCTGGTGGAGATCGTGATAAAACAAAAAGACCGGTGATGGGTAAAATTGCAGCAGAACTTAGTTCCAGGGTAATATTTACTTCCGATAATCCTCGTAGTGAAGAGCCACAACAAATAATAGACGAAATGATCGCTGGTGTTGATGCTGATAACCTGAAGAGTACCATTGCAATTGTTGATCGGCGCGAGGCTATCCGTACTGCTTGTATGATGTCGCATGAAGGTGATGTAATTCTTATCGCCGGCAAAGGACATGAAACTTATCAGGAGATCAAAGGAGAAAGAA
>CAZWFM010000041.1:1983-10538 GCA_964633185.1 uncultured Bacteroidales bacterium
ATTCTTATCGCCGGCAAAGGACATGAAACTTATCAGGAGATCAAAGGAGAAAGAAATTACTTCAATGACAAACAGATTGTCAAGGAAATATTTATGATTAACAATATGAATCTACAATAGACGCCAATGCTGTATTACTTGTTTGAATATCTTGAAAGTCTTGATGTACCCGGTGCAGGTGTATTTCAATACATTTCATTCCGTACCAGCATGACAATAATAGTATCCCTGATCATTTCCATGTTATTTGGAAAAAATATTATTCGTCTTTTGCAGGAAAAACAAATAGGAGAGTCGATCAGGAACCTGGGATTGAATGGACAAATTCAGAAGAAAGGAACCCCAACCATGGGTGGTATTATTATTCTGGCCTCTATTCTCATTCCTGTTCTATTATTTGGTGATCTGAGCAACGTATATGTGCTTCTTATGTTAATTACAACCCTGTGGCTTGGATTTGTCGGTTTTCTGGATGATTATATCAAAGTCTTCAAAAAAAATAAACAGGGACTCAGAGGAAAATTTAAAATTGCCGGACAGGTTGTTTTAGGATTGGTTGTAGGATTTACTATGTATCTCAACGACGATATTGTCGTAAGAGAACGAATAATCCAAGATACTCCTGCTGCAGCAAGTGAACTGATCATCGAAGGCGATATCTCTCAGCCGACACCTTCGGCTCTTACCCGTGATGTAAAATCAACGAAAGTAAACATCCCTTTCTTTAAGAATAATGAGTTCGATTATGCAAGAATCATAGCATTTCTGGGTAAGAATGCCACCAAATATACATGGATAGTAATTGTGCTGGCTGTAATATTGATCATAACATTTATTTCTAACGGAGCAAATCTTACAGACGGACTTGATGGTCTTGCAGCAGGAAGTTCAGCAATTATTGGAACAACCCTTGGAATTTTGGCTTATCTCTCGGGTAATCTGATTTACTCTGACTATTTGAATATCATGTATATTCCGAATACAGGAGAACTGGTTGTATTTATGGGAGCTTTCATTGGTGCCATGATAGGGTTTATGTGGTATAATTCTTATCCGGCACAAATATTCATGGGTGATACAGGAAGTCTTGCTATTGGAGGCATAATCGCCGTTTTTGCTATTCTTATCAGAAAGGAATTATTAATACCAATACTATGTGGAGTTTTTGTTGTAGAAAGCTTCTCTGTAATGATCCAGGTAGGATATTTTAAGTACACTAAAAAGAGATTTGGTGAAGGCAGGCGGATTTTTTTAATGTCTCCGCTGCATCACCATTATCAGAAAAAAGGATACCCTGAACCAAAAATCGTAATTCGGTTTTTGATTGTTGGGATTTTGTTGGCAGTGATTACAATCGTAACCCTCAAAATAAGATAATCTATGGAGAAAAGAATTGTTATACTCGGAGCAGGCGAAAGCGGTACGGGTTCATCCGTATTAGCTAAAACCAAAGGATTCGATGTGTTTGTTTCGGACATTGCTAAAATTAAAAGCCACTACAAGGAGATACTCTACAATTATGAGATCGACTGGGAAGAGGAACAGCATACCGAACGCTATATTTTGAATGCTGATGAGATCATAAAAAGTCCCGGCATTTCAGACAAATCAGAGATTATGATGGCAGTATTTAAAAAGGAAATTCCTGTTATTTCTGAAATTGAATTTGCCGGAAGGTATACAAATGCGAGAAAAATTTGTATTACAGGAAGTAATGGGAAAACAACAACAACTTCTTTGCTGCATCATATGCTGCGCAAGGCTGGTTTAAATTGCGGATTAGCAGGTAATGTAGGAAAAAGTTTTGCCATGCAGGTTGCGACAAAAATATACGATTATTATGTAATCGAGCTTAGCAGCTTTCAGTTGGATGGCATGTATGAGTTTAAAGCTGATATTGCTATTCTTCTTAATATTACTCCGGATCATCTTGATCGCTATGGTTACGATATGCAAAATTATGTTGATTCTAAATTTCGTTTAACACAGAATTTATGTGAAGATGATTATTTTATCTATTGTTCTGACGATGAAATCACAATTTCTGAACTGGAGAGAATTGTATTGAGGGCAAAACAGTATGAATTTTCACAAAAGAAAAAAGTGAAGCAGGGAGCATATATTGATAACAATAACATGCATGTGAATATAAACAACATCCAGATGAGTGTTCCTCTTTCTGAGTTGGCCCTGAAGGGAAAACATAATACATACAATTCAATGGCTGCCAGCATTGCCGGCAGAGTACTTGATATTAAAAAAGAAGTTATCAGGGAAAGCCTGAAGGACTTCAAAGGAGTTGAACACCGATTGGAGAGGTTTATTAAAGTGCATGGAATAGAATTTATAAATGACTCAAAAGCGACCAATGTGAATTCGACATGGTATGCACTGGAATGTATGACTACTCCAACAATCTGGATTGTGGGAGGTGTCGATAAGGGGAATGATTATTCTACGCTTGAATCACTTGTTAAGGAAAAAGTAAAGTCAATTGTTTGCCTGGGAGTTGATAATTCGAAACTTCATAAGGCTTTCGGACACCTGGTTGAGGATCTGAAAGATGCTTCTACAATGAAAGAAGCTGTGACCATAGCTTACAGGATGGGGCAAAAAGATGATACGGTTCTTTTATCTCCGGCTTGTGCCAGTTTTGATCTTTTTAAAAGTTATGAAGACAGAGGAAATCAATTTAAAGAATGTGTGCGAGAATTATAACATATGTCTGAAAAATTAAGGAAATATTTTAAAGGAGATAGTATTGTATGGGCAGTATTGATCGTTCTGTCCCTGCTTTCTCTTTTGGCTGTATACAGCTCAACATTTACACTGGCATATCAATACAGGTCGGGAAATATTGGTTATTACCTTATCAAACATATTATTTTTATACTTTTTGGTTTTGTTATAGTCTATCTAACGCATCTTATACCTTATCGCTATTATTCCAGAATTTCACAATTGCTGGTATTCTTATCCATTCCTCTTCTGATTATTACAATGTTCTTTGGTACAAACATAAACGAAGCAACACGATGGTTAACACTACCGGGAACAAGTATTACATTTCAAACATCTGATCTGGCAAAGCTTGCATTGATCATGTATATGGCAAGACTATTATCGTTAAAGCAAGATAAAATCAGATCTTACAAGGAAGCATTTCTTCCAATTGCCATTCCCGTTATTCTTATTTGTGCATTGATCCTGCCTTCCAATTTATCGACTGCGTTGCTTTTGTTTATGGTTTCTGTTGTGTTGATGTATATTGGTCGTATTCGCTTTGTATATATTGCAGCTTTGGTAGCAAGTCTTGCTGTAATCCTTGTTCTTCTTGGTACAATTGCAATCAAATCAGACTGGGAAGGAAGATGGGAAACCTGGAGCAAACGGATTGTAAGTCATGTAGAACAGGACAGTGAAGGCAATTATCAGGCGGAACAGTCAAAAATTGCTATTGCCACAGGTGGATTGTTGGGTAAAGGACCCGGCAACAGCATGCAGAGAAATTTTTTACCCCAACCTTATTCTGATTTTATATTTTCCATCATTATTGAGGAATATGGGTTAATTGGTGCACTATTCGTCATTCTTTTATATATGATTTTACTTTTCAGGGCAGGAGTGATTGTCAGAAAAAGTACCAGGACTTTTCCTGCATTTCTGGCATTCGGTTTGGCTCTTATGCTGGTCATGCAAGCCATGCTTAATATATCGGTTGCCGTTGGTATTCTTCCTGTTACCGGACAACCATTGCCAATGCTCAGTATGGGAGGAACATCTATTTTATTTACTTCTGCTGCAATTGGTATTATGCTTAGTGTGAGCAACGGAATAAACCAAAAAAAGAAAATTGTTCTTGAAACAACCGAATAAACATATAAAGGTTATTATTGGCGGAGGAGGAACCGGAGGCCATATCTTCCCAGCTATATCTATAGCAGATGAGTTGAAACGTCGTGATCAAAACATACAGATTTTGTTTGTTGGGGCAATCGATAGAATGGAAATGGAGCGTATTCCTGCTGCAGGCTATGAAATCAAAGGATTGCCTGTAAGTGGATTTCAAAGAAGAATAACATACAAAAATTTTGTTGTTCTGTTCAATCTTTTTAGGAGCATTATTCTTGCGAATCGCATTATTAAGGAATTTAAACCTGATTTGGCAATTGGAGTCGGAGGATATGCAAGTGGCCCGATATTGCGTCGCGCAGCCAAAAATGGTATCCCAATAGTATTACAGGAGCAAAATTCATATGCAGGGATTACAAATAAATTGCTAGCCAAAAAAGCATCAAAAATTTGTGTTGCTTACCGAAATATGGAAAAGTACTTTCCAAAGGAAAAGATCATTTTAACCGGTAATCCGGTACGAAATATTGAAATTTCAGATGTCCAGCGTAAAGTTGGATTAGCCCATTTCAATTTAACACCTGATTTACCGGTTCTTGTTATTGTTGGCGGTAGTCTTGGAGCCAGATCCATTAATGAAGTAATTTTTGAGAATATTGATTATTTTGAAAAACAAGAGCTGCAAATTCTCTGGCAGACAGGAAAATATTATTATCAGGAGATGTTAAAAAGAGTAAAGACAGGTTATCATTCAAACATTCATATACTGGATTTTATTTCACGCATGGATCTTGCATACAATGTTGCTGATCTTATGATAAGCAGAGCGGGTGCAATAAGTATATCAGAAATTTGTCTTACAGGGCAGGCTTCTGTTCTGATTCCTTCTCCAAATGTTGCAGAAGATCATCAGACAAAAAATGCTATTGCACTTGTTGATCAAAATGCAGCTGTTATGATTCCTGACAAAAATGTAAAGAAGGATTTGATTCATAAGGTAATGGAACTGTTTGATAAGAGCGAAATGAGGGATGAATTGGCAAGAAATGCAAAAAAGCTGGCAATACCAAATTCAACATCCTTAATAGTGGATGAAGTTAATAACTTGATTAAGAGATAGACTGAAAATTGATGAATTTTGAAGAGAAACAAAATATTTATTTTTTAGGAATCGGAGGCATAGGAATGAGTGCTCTGGCAAAATATTTTCATACTCTCGGGAAAAATGTAGCGGGTTATGATCTTGCATCTACATCAATAACAAATGAGATGCAAAACATGGGCATTCCTATCCACTTTGACCAGAATATTTCTGCAATTCCTGAAGAATTTTTCAATGAGGGATCTACTCTTGTTATACGCACACCGGCAGTTCCGGATGATCATAGAGAGTTGAAATATTTCAGGGAGCATGATTATAAGATCATGAAGAGGGCTGAAGTATTAGGCTTTATTGTGAATGAAAAAAAAGGTATCGCAATAGCAGGCACACATGGGAAGACTTCTGTTTCTTCCATTTTGACTTATATAATGCATGAATCGGAAGTAGGTTGTAGTGCATTTCTTGGAGGAATACTGAAGAATTATAACAGCAATTTTGTAGTCGATACTAAGTCCGACTGGATAGTTGCAGAAGCAGATGAATTTGACAGATCATTTTTACAGCTAAGACCTGAAATTGCACTGATAACATGGGTTGATTCCGATCATCTTGATATTTATTCTTCTTATGATGAAATCAAAAACAGTTATGGAAGCTTTTTATCTCAGGTAAGAAAGGGAGGCATAGTAGTATTAAAGAAGGGAATTGAAATAGATTTTGATGATAGTGAAATAAGGAAATATACATATTCACTTGATGATTCTTCTGCCGATTTTTTTGCTGATGATATAAAGAGGATAGATAATAGGTACAGTTTTGACATTCATACTCCTGAAAGGCCCATCCAAAAAGTTCTGTTTTCTTATCCGGGACTTACAAATATTGAAAACGCTGTGGCTGCAACTTCTGTAGCCTGGCTGACAGGAATAAATGAAAAAACCATTTCGGCCACTCTCAGATCATTTGATGGCGTGAAAAGAAGGTTCGACATTCAGTACGAAAGTGATCAATGTATATACATTGATGATTATGCGCATCATCCGCGCGAACTTGACGCATTCATCAGCTCGGTCAGGAATTTGTATCCCGGGAAAAAAATTACCGGAATATTTCAACCACATTTATACAGTAGAACGAGGGATTTTGCCGATGAATTTGCTGTAAGTTTAAGTGCTCTGGATAAGTTGATACTGCTTGATATTTATCCTGCACGCGAACAACCAATACAAGGTGTAAGTTCGGATCTGATTTATAAAAAAGTCGAGACTGCAAAATTAAGCTGTAGAAAAAGTGAGCTCATAAAAGTATTGGAAAACAATCAATTTGAGATACTGCTTACTTTGGGAGCAGGTGATATTGACAGGTTTGTTGATCCCATTAAACAATTGATTCGAAGCAGATGAAGATGTTAAAAAAAATAGCAACCTGGGTAATGACTATTGTTTATTTGTTGCTGATTGCCGGCTTTGTAAGCAATAAATATGAGAGCCAGTTGTGTAACGGAATTGAAATAACAATAATTGATAGTTTGAATTCCGGCTTTCTGGTAGAGGAAGATATACTTAAAATGCTGGAAAACAAAAACATTCATTATCTGGGAGAACCTTTGTATGGAATTGATCTTATAAAAATGGAAAGGACCATATTGTCAAATCAAATTGTGAAAGATTGCAGAGCATATACCGGAACAAATGGAGTGTTATACATTGATATTAGCCAGCGTGAACCTTTTGTAAGAATAATTGATATGAACGGAAATGGATATTACATTGATGTAGAAGGCAATATCCTTTCTTTATCGCCTCGTTTTACTCCGCATGTGCTTGTTGTAAATGGATACATTAAAACTCCATTTACAATAGGTAGTGCGGTAAATGTCAATAACCTTGTTGATAATAGATATGAGAAGATCATAAAGAATGTTTATACACTCTCTCTTTACATTTTTCAAAACGAGTTATGGAACTCACAGTTTGTTCAGATGTATGTAACCAAATCAGGTGAGTTTGAACTTGTACCTCGCGTTGGGCCGCATATTATTTTGTTTGGCAAGCTCGACAATTATTCTGAGAAACTGGACAAACTGGAAATATTTTATAAAGAAGGCTTAAATACGATTGGATGGAACCAGTATGTTAAAATAAATTTAAAATACAAAGATCAAGTTGTATGCACTAAAATATAACAAAAATGATGAGGCAAAAATCTAACTATGTAGCAGCAGTTGATATTGGAACAACCAAAATTGTATCACTGATCGGAAAAATCAATGAAAATGGAAAACTTGATGTGATTGGTATGAGCAAATCAATTTCGAAAGGTGTGAAAAGGGGTGTGGTTCTGAATATCGAAGAAACCGTCAGTGCAATTCATCAGACAGTTGAAGAGGCACAAAAACAAGCTGGTGTGCAGTTTAGCGATGTCTTTGTCGGCATAGCCGGACAGCATATTAAAAGTATTAAAAACCGTGGGTATATTAATCTGGGAAGTGACAGGGATGAGATTACTCAGAATGACATTGATGCGCTTGTTGAAGATATGTATAAAATACCAATTGATCTTGGTGAAGAGATCATTCATGTATTACCCCAGAATTATATTGTCGATAATGAGACAGGAGTGAAAAATCCTGTTGGAATGTCGGGAAGACGTCTGGAGGCAAATTTTCATATTGTAATCGGGCAGATAGCCTCTGCAAAAAATATTGAGAAATGTATTAACCGTGTTGGTTTGAGAGTAAATCAGCTCATTTTGGAGCCGTTGGCTTCATCTGCTGCAGTATTAACAGATGATGAAAAAGAAGCGGGTGTTGCTCTTGTTGATATTGGAGGAGGAACAACAGATGTTGCAGTTTTTTTTGATGATTCAATACGTCACACTGCTGTGATACCTTTTGGAGGAAATGTAGTAACAAAGGATATTAAAGAGGGCTGCAAGATACTTCATCGACAAGCTGAAGCATTAAAGACACAATTTGGTTCTGCGCTGGGTGATCTTGCCCCTGATGACAAAGTAGTAACAATACCAGGTATTAATGGTCGTGAGCCAAAGGAAATTTCATTTAAAAATCTGGCATATATTATCCAGATGCGAATGGAGGAAATCATTGATGCTGTAATGTTCGAAATTGAAAACAGCGGATGTATGGATAAATTAAGTGCGGGAATTGTGCTTACCGGAGGAGGTGCTTTACTGAAGCATCTTTCACAATTAGTGAGGTTCCATACAGGGATGGATGTTAGAATTGGCTATCCTATCGAATACCTTAACAGTGATCCGGCAGAGGAGGTCAATAAACCTCAATATGCAACAAGTGTTGGTTTGCTTCTTAAAGGATGGGAGCTTTATCAGAAAAAGGAAAGAGGAGAACCTGATGCGGAAGAGAAAGAATATGAAGAAGATGACATGCTGGTTGAAGCTGAAGAAAACAGGGTGGGCAGTGGAATTATTGCAGCATTTAAAAAACGGATCACTGATATCTTTGAAGAAAAAGGTGCCGATATGGAGTAATATTATGAAAAGCCTCATTAAAACTTAAAGTATACCAAAAATGAAAGAAGATTTAATGAATTTCGATCTGCCGGTTAACAAATCATCTATA
>CAZWFM010000042.1:0-10532 GCA_964633185.1 uncultured Bacteroidales bacterium
TATGTTGAAGAAAAATTAAAGACGTATGGCTTTGGTATTGTAACCGAACTGGAAATGCATAAAAAATTTAAAGAGAAATTAGATGTTGATTTCAGACCTTATAAGATCCTGGGTACGTGTAGTCCGAAACATGCATACGAAGCCGTTTCTGCAGAAGAACATATTGGATTAATGCTACCCTGTAATGTGGTAATTCAGGATATAGGAAACAATCAGTCAGAAATATCAGCAATTGATCCAATTGCTTCAATGCAGGCTGTTCATAATCCATCATTGAAAAAAACAGCAGAAGAAATTCGAAACAGACTGAAAGAATTTATTGATTCACTATAAAATTCTTTACTTAAACTGCTCTAAAAGCTTGTATCTGTCAACTTTGAAGGCATGATTCCTGGGCAACTCATCAATATAAATAACTTCCCTTGGTCGTAAATGTTTAGGAAGTTCGTTCTTAAGCATCGTTTTTATTTCTTCTTTTGTTACTTCGCTACCTCCTTTCTCCAGGATCAGAACAACCTTCTGTCCAAGTTTTACATCAGGCAATCCAATAACAGCACAATCCATGCCGGTTGATTTAGAGATCACCGCTTCCACCTCTTCAGGAACAATTTTAATCCCACCGGAATTTATCAGATTATCGTATCTTCCAATCCACCTGAATTTCTTTGAATTTACCAAATCTATGACATCATTGGTAATTATTTTATCCTTTAGGTATTTCGCTTCAATAACTAAGCAGTTTCTATCATCAACTTGAAATTTTACCTCTGGCATTGCGTGATAGTATCTTTCATATTCCGTTCCGCTCAATCTTCTTATTGCTATATGCGAACATGCTTCTGCCATACCATAGGTTGCATATACTTCAATTGGTAAATCACGCAATAAAACTTCCAGTTCATTCCTTATTTCTGCTCCTCCAATGATTAACTTTTTTATCCTTCGCAGAGTTTCAACGCTATTTAATGAATTGTATACCTGTAAAGGAACCATAGCACAAAAATCAATAGTTTTAAAACCACCAAAATCAGGCATACTTGTTGGTTCAGAAAGAAGCAGATTCAAACCTCCCACGAAAGCCCTGGTTATCATCATTTTACCTGCAATATAGTCTGTAGGAAGACATAATAATGCATTTTGCCCGAATTTAAGATTGAAAAAATCACAGGTGTTTTGTGCGGAATGCATCATGGATTCCTTGGACAAATGCAACTTTTTTTGCTTTCCGGTTGTCCCTGATGACATTTGGATTATGTAATCTTTCTCGTCAATCCATTCAAGGATAAATTTATACACCTTTTTTTCCCATTGAGGTAAACTCTGATCATCAAGAAAACCTTCACAAAGATATTTCAGATCGTCTATGGGATAGATTTTATTGTTTAGCAATAATCCATTAATAGTTTTATTCATATCCCTTGCTTTTTGAAGTAAACAGGCTCAGATCCCACTTTTTGTAAGGGAAATAATACAACTTTTCTCCCTTCAGTGCAATAGGTGAGTCAATATTATTTTTAAACAATGTTCCTGTACTTAATCCATGGTATAAAGGATTATTTAAAGTATAGGTCCATTGTGCAATTGCATTTAAACCTATATTTGTTTCAAGAGAAGAAGTAATCCACCATCCAATATTCATCTTCTCAGCAAGTTTGATCCATTCTTCACAGGCTTTTATTCCACCCAGAGTGCCGGGCTTTAAGACAATATACTGCGGTTTAATAATTTTTAGCAACTGCAATTTGTTTTCAACAGGATATTTACCGATAAGTTCTTCGTCGAGTGCTACAGGTATTGGTGATTTTTCACAAATAACTGCCATTTCCTCAATTTGCGAAGGCATAATAGGCTGTTCAATACTATGTATTTCCAAATCGGCCAATAAATTTAAGATATCCGGGACTTCTTTCGGTGAAAAGGCTCCGTTGGCATCCACACGTATCTCAAGATCATCTCTGCTATATCTATTCCTAATATAGGAAAGTATTTCATATTCATCATCAAAGTCAATAGCTCCAATTTTTAACTTCAGACATTTAAATCCTTCCTTCATCTTTTTCTTTATTTGTATGGATAATTCTCCCTTATCTCCTATCCAGATGAGTCCGTTAATTGAAATTGAATCTTCCCCTCTGGTAAAAGCTGATGGATATAATATCTTACTACCACCATTTGTAAGGTCTTTCATTGCAGTTTCAAGAGCAAAGCTGATAGATGGCCATTCATGCAATGATGTTTTAAAATTGAACTTCCCAATATTTATCTGTTCAACAATTTTACTCAGTTTTCTTTCAAATCCATCAACATCATCCATACTCAAACCCGGGAAAAGTGAACATTCTCCGATTCCAACGGCTTTAGGATTATCAGTATCGTAAAGTATCAGGAAATAGACAGCCTTCGTGACCAAAATATTACGGGAGGTGACTGCCGGTCGCTGAAATTCAAATTCATAATATCTTGTCGTAGCTTTTATCATTATAAAATCAAACCTATACCAAAGGTAACAGAAAATGCAAAAGTGCTAAAGGCAAGTTTCTTCAATTCGTTATTTAGCTTAAAGGGTTCTGTATTTTGTAATACAATGTGAATATTATAAATAAACAGAGGAAAAGTAAGAACATATATAAACTGATAAACAGAATGATAATATTTAAGAGTATATATAAGACTAAAAAGCAAAGAAAGTGAGAGCAGAGATACATGATAATATTTTGCAGCTTGTGCTCCCAGCCGCACAACCAGCGTTTTTTTCCCTGTGCGGGCATCGTTCTCAATATCTCTCAAATTGTTGAGATTTAAAACGCCGGAACTAAGCATTCCAAGGGCAGAAGCCGGTAGAAAAATCCAGAAATTCATGGTTTGTGTATGCAAATAATACGTTCCCGCAACTCCAACAATTCCAAAAAACAAAAACACAAAAAGATCACCCAGACCAACATAACCAAATGGGGTTTTCCCGATTGTATATTTGATGGCCGCAAAAATTGCTGCAAATCCCAGAAAAAAGAAAAATACAATATGGTTCATGTCGCGTAAACCGATGAAAATTAATGTGCTTCCTGATAATAAGGATAACATGATAAATACACTTATCATCATACGCATCTGTTTTTTACTGACTAATCCTGTCTGTGTCACTCTCTCAGGACCTACACGTCTTTCATTATCGACTCCGTGAATTGTATCTCCGTAATCATTTGCCAGATTGGATAATATCTGTAAAAAAAGAATTGTAAAAGAAGAGAATAAAAAGATCATCCAGCGAAAATTTCCCTCAGCATAAGCTAAAAAGCTACCAAGTATTGAACATGATAACGCCAGGGGAAGTGTCCTTAGTCTGAAGGCTTTTAACCAAATACTTATTTTCATCACAGATATGATCAGGGTAGTTTTGGATATTTATTAAAATCAGGTTTACGTTTTTCCAGGAAAGCTTTTTTCCCTTCCTGAGCCTCATCTGTCATATAGTATAGCATGGTTGCATTTCCTGCAAATTCCTGCAAGCCTGTTTGTCCGTCCAGTTCAGCATTAAGCCCGGCTTTGATCATTCTCAATGCAAGCGGACTTTTCTCCATAATTTTTTTACACCACTTTATTGTCTCATTCTCAAGTTCACTCAGAGGTACAATTTTATTTACCAGCCCCATTTCCAAAGCTTCCTGCGCTGAATATTGTTCACACAAAAACCAGATTTCACGTGCTTTCTTTTGTCCGACAATCCTCGCAAGGTAGGAAGATCCGAATCCGGCATCAAAACTTCCCACTTTTGGACCTGTTTGACCAAATCTTGCATTTTCAGAAGCAATAGTAAGGTCACAGATAACGTGAAGTACATGCCCCCCTCCTATAGCGTATCCATTTACCATTGCTATTACAGGTTTGGGCAATGTGCGTATTTGCTTTTGCAAATCAAGAATATTCAGGCGAGGAACTCCGTCTTTACCAATATAGCCTGCATGACCTTTTACATTTTGATCCCCTCCGCTGCAAAAAGCTTTATCTCCGGCACCTGTCAAAACTACAACAGAAATGTTCTGGTCTTCACGGCAGTGAACCATAGCATCACACATTTCTTTTGTAGTGTCTGGTGTAAATGCATTGTGATAGCGTGGCCGGTTTATAGTGATTTTAGCAATCCCTTCAAAATAATCAAAACAAATGTCATGATATTTTTTTATCGTTGTCCATTTGTAATTTTCAGCCATAGTTGCATAATTTTTATTCCGGATCATCAATGGATGAAATTTTTCCTGTTATCAAATTGAATGATTTTTTATTGTTTTGTCCATTCGTTTTCACTTCCATTAATAAAGCCTTTTCACTTTTTTTGAAAAACTTCTTCAGAACAACCTCAAGTTGATACTCATTTTCAATACAAAAATAGCCTAAATTAAATGCTTCAGCCAGTTTTTGAATCTTTACAGGATGATGAGCCTTGTAATATTCAATAAATCCCTGACTTTGAGAAGGTCCGTCAATCAGACCAAATATGTCACCTCCCGAATTGTTTATTACAACGATTCGTAGATTTTCAGATAATTTTCTGTTCCACAACGCATTTGAATCGTAAACAAAACTTAGATCTCCAATTATTGCTACAGTTAACTCATCTGAAACAAAAGCTGTTCCGGAAGCAGCCGAAAGGCATCCATCTATCCCTGATACTCCACGGTTTGAGTAATACTTCATCCCATTCTTAGTGTTAAATACCTGGGAATAACGAATGATGCTGCTGTTGCCTAATTCCAGATTTATACCGTCAGGCATCTTTTCAAGAAGAAGATGGTGTACTTTCAAATCAGAAAAAGGTATTTCCTTAAGAATTATCGTACGTTTCCTTTCAACAGCTTTTTTGGCAACTAACCAGGATTCCTTAAATGTTTTATTCCTGCCTTTACGTGAGATAGCATTTAAAACAGCATATACTTCTGAATGAGGTCCTGAAATTACTTCATTTGATTTTTGGAATGTATCAATGATATACTCATCTTCACCAACTCTCCAACATTCAACATTTTTTAGTCCTCTGATATAGAGCTTCAATTTCTTTGATACAATCTGTCCTCCCGAATAGATGACAAGATCCGGAAGAATCAGACTGTCATTGTTATTGTATGTTAACAGAAGTTCCGGTATATCTATGATCTTTTCTCCTGCTGTATTCGCAATATTTTCTGCAACAACAACAATACCACTACTCTCGGAGAGTGAATTCAATAAATATGGCGTTTCAGAATTTTGAAAATCCTGCCCATGTATAATTAATATACTCCCAGCCTGTCTGAATTTTTCATGATGCTTATCTGATAAACAGATCAGGGATTTCTTTTGGCCAGACTTTGCCGTTTTTAAAAATCCGGAAGTTTCGGGTAAATGGTCATACAATGGTTCTGAAAGTGGAACATTAATATGAACCGGACCTTTTGCCCCTTCCAGACATTTTTCAAAAGCCCTTTCAATTTGTTTATGAACCTCTGAAAGAATAGCTTTTGAACTAATATTCTGAAAAAGATGATAATGTCCCTTTGTAATGTTTTTAAAAATACCCCTTTGCCTGATTGTCTGATTATCCTGTTGATCTATCAACTCTTCAGGCCTGTCTGCAGTTAATGCTATCAAAGGAATCCTCTGGTAATATGCTTCAGCCAGAGCAGGTCCATAATTTAAAACTGCTGTGCCTGATGTAGATATCAATACAACAGGTGAACCAGATTTGCGGGCCATACCCAGTGCAAAATAACCGGCGCTTCGTTCATCAACAATGCTGATGCAATTGTCTTTAAAACGTTTCAGGAATGCTTCAATCAGAGGAGCATTTCGGGAGCCTGGAGAAATAATGACATATCTAACTCCGTAATGATAGCAAATCTCACTCAGGTCTGTAATATGCTGTTTTGGGTGCAACATTTATTGAATTTGCCGGACAACTGAGAGAAGCGTTTCGGCCTTTATTTCTGTTTCCTCCCATTCATCTTCAGGAATAGATTCATCTGTAATTCCACCCCCTACAAACAATGCAAGTTTATTATCCAGTACTTTCATACACCGGAGGTTTACGTATAATTGCAGACGATCATCAATACCCACCGGGCCAAGGTAACCGGCATAATACTCTCTGTTATGCTTTTCAATACCCTTAATAAAACCCAGGGATTTTTCCATCGGCATGCCACATATTGCAGAAGTGGGATGAAGAGCATCAATAAGTGAGGAAAGTTTTTTGCCGGCTTCATCAAGGGAAAAATTGAAATCCGTACGCAGATGAATCAACTTACCGGCTTTTTTTGTGTAAGGTCCTTTCTTTTCGTAATTGCTTACCTGATACTCATCCAGAACATTCTCAATATTCCTTGTAACATATTCTTGTTCATTAAGTTCCTTATGATTCCAGTTGCTAATATTCATGTTACTTTCGTTGTATGGACGGGTACCTGCAAGTGAAACCGTATACAACTTATCCTCTGTTGTACATATCAACGGTTCAGGAGTCGCTCCTATCCAACAATGATCTTTAAAACGAAATAAGTAAACAAATGCATTCGGATAGGATTCACATAACAATTCAAAGATCTTTTTTAAATGTTTTGTAAATGCTCCCCGGACAATTTTCACTCTTGAAAGAACAATTTTATCATATTCGCCATGTTCAATTTCTCTGAGTGTTTTCTTTATTTGATACAAATAATCTGATTTGTCTGTCTCTTCAGGTGAAATTTGTCCTGATCCGTTAAGATTAGGTACAGGAATAGAATGTAAGTTGTTAAACTGCTTTGAAGTAATTGTATTGGTTAGAATAATATCCGGCCTGATGAGATAACTTTTATCTGAAGTGTTCTTTGAAAAAGGAGCAATCAGAAAACCATCCTCATTCGCAATTTCATCAAGATCATACAATTCTTTCAGATGATGATCCTTTTGAATAATGCAAGTTACATCTTTCTGAACGGGCAGTCGATATATAGAAAATATTAATCTTTTTTCCAGACAAATTGGCAAAGCCTCAAGAACCGAACGTTTTGTATCACAAACTTTCTCCATCAATCTCTGTTTCATTGATCTTTTTCTATTATAATATTAGTAACCCTCGCAACTGAGATAAGTTTACCATCCTGGGAAGAAATTTTTACATCCCAAATATGAGTTGAGTTACCCTTATGCACTATTTCAGCCCTGGCAATAACCTCACCTGAACTTAATGTTGAAATGTGGTTGCCTGTAATCTGTAAACCAAGTACATTATATTTGTTCTCATCAATCAAAAAAACTGAACCTGCGCTGGCAACAGTTTCAGCCAATGCCAGCGAAGCTCCACCATGCAGCAAACCCATTGGCTGAAGCTTATTTTCATCCACGGGCATCCGTGCAGTAACATAATGATCTCCATACTCAAGAAACTCAATATCAAGATATCCAATGAAGGTGTCCTTGCAAATCCGGTTTATTTCTTTAATTGTCATTGATTTAGTTTATCATTCTTCAATATGTACTCAAATATAAGAAAACCACAAATAACAATTGCTGATAAAACTTAGACTGTATACTAAACCATCAATTTTTCAGCAACGATAAGATTTGCAGCTCCCAGAAAATAATTTCTATGATGAATGAAATGGAAATTATAATCCTTCAGCAATTGTTTGATTTCAGCCAGACTATAAAAATTTGCTGATGATTCTGCCAGGTACTTATATGCCTGCCAACTCCCTGAAATCAATCCTCCAATTGGTATGAGTATGATTCGCAAATAAACTCCGAACAAAACCTTAATGAAAATATTCTTTGGAATTCCACTTTCCAGTATGATCAATTTTCCTTTGTCTCTTAAAACACGGTTCATTTCCATTATATGTTTTTTACCGGCTTCATTATTGTAGGTTAAATTTCTGAATCCAAAAGCAATCGCAATACAATCAAATGATTTGTCCTTAAATGGAAGTTTTGCCGCATTTCCAAGTATGAATTCTATATTTTCCAGTTTTTTATTTTGAGCTTTATTATTAGCCAGGCTAAGCATCTCTTCATTACAATCATAAGCTGTTATCTTCAGATCGTTTTCTGCAGATTCTGAAATTTTTATTGCGATATCCCCTGTACCACTGCAAAGATCAAGGACTTTCTCAGGATGATAAGATAAGCAAATATTCACAGTCTGCTTTCTCCATTTTTTGTCCAGCCCGAAAGTAAACAGCCGGTTAATAAGATCATATCTCCTGTAGATATACGAGTAATAATCATTTAGCGGATATTTGTTTCTTTTGTCAGTTTTCATTATTCTGAGATAAACCTCATTTATGAACAACCTTTCTTAATATTCTGCAGGTTTCCACAAGAAAAAAAGATTCTGATTTTTTTCCTTTCCTATCGATAATCCAATGATCATTGTCGACATATACTTTCACCGGATCATTCTGACCATGCAAATTGATCCTGATCCCAATTCGATCCAATGCCCTGGCGGTTATTTCCAGAAGTTCACCTTCTCCTTCCAATGATACGGAACCAATGTATTCCGTATTCATAGAAAAGGTGCCGGAGCTTGCATGAAATGATACCAATTCGTTTCCAAAAATTTCATCCAGTTTCCCTGAAAAAATAAGTTCTTCAGGCGTGGATTTAAAAATACTTTTATCAGGTAGCAGAAACCATATTACATCAGCAAGTCTAAGAGTAAGATCCAGTTCATGAGTTGCAACCAATACTGCTCTGTTTGATTTATGCGCCAGTTTCCGCAGCAAACTCAATATGCCTGCTTTATTTGGAATATCAAGATGAGCGGTAGGTTCGTCAAGAAGCATGACCGGAGCATCAGATGCAAGACCCTTGGCAATAAATACTCTCTGTTTTTCACCATCGCTTAAGGTATCATATCTTCTGTTTTCAAACTCCCTAAGCCCGACCTTTGTAAGTGATCCTGATATCTTCCCCCTGTCTTCTTTTTCAAGTGTACCTATCCAATTGGTATAATTATACCTGCCCAGTGCAACGATCTCTGAAACGGTGATATTGCCTATAACTGCTTTGTCAGTAAGCACTATGCTTAAACGTTTGCTTTTTTCCGTATTTGTCAATTGATTGATTTCCTGTGATCCAATGAAAACCTTCCCGCCAACCGGTTTTTGCAGGCCGGCAATTGTTCGTATCAAAGTGGATTTACCGGAACCATTGGGCCCAATCAAACAAACCAATTCACCCTCAACAAGACTTTCATTGATGTCTTTCTGAAGCAAGTATAACCTGCCTTCTTTATTATAATATCCAAGACAAAGATTCTCGGTAACCAAATGTGTATGATGATCTGCAAACATCAGAATGCAATTTTCCTGTTTTTCCTTCCAATTATGATCCATATCACTACCGGAGCGCCAAACAATGCAGTAACCGCATT
Organism: uncultured Bacteroidales bacterium; assembly: GCA_964633185.1. Lineage (GTDB taxonomy): Bacteria > Bacteroidota > Bacteroidia > Bacteroidales > UBA10428 > UBA10428. The sequence continues at coordinate 9,389 of CAZWFM010000042.1, forward strand.
GATAGGTAAAACCATACTGTGACCCGGTATTTGGGATAAAATATCACAAATCGTTACTAACATTGAGCCAAGAATAATTGATCCGGGCAACACTATTCTGTGGTTTGATGTAGCAAATAACGATCGGACAATATGGGGTACTGAAAGTCCGATAAATGCAATCGGACCCGTAAAAGCAACCAATGAACCGGTGATCAGACTTGAAGAAATAAGAATTAAATACTTTGCATGCTCTATGCTTACGCCTGTAGCCCTGGCATTTTCTTCACCCAATAAAAGAGCATTCATTGGTTTAATAAGAAAAACTGCCGCCACAAAACCTGAACAGACAAGGGGTATCATCAATCCTAATTGTTCCCAGCCTGTGGAAGATAAACTTCCGAGTGTCCAGATAACAAATTTCTGAACAAGTTCAGGCTCACTAAAGTATTGCAAAATACTAACAATGGCAGTTGCAAGACTACCGAACATAATTCCGACTATAAGCAATGAGACTGTATCCCTGACTTTGGATGATATGCCGATGATTAATAGAAAGACCAAAGATGAACCAACAATTGATGCAACCACCTGTCCTCCTGCTCCAAAGAAAAATCCAATGTTCATGCCAAAAAATGTGATCATGGAAGATGACATAACAAAAACTGCCACACCAAGACTTGCCCCGGAGCTTATACCAAGAACAAACGGACCGGCAAGAGGGTTGCGAAACAGAGTTTGCATCATCAAACCTGCAACAGACAATCCGGCGCCTGTAATAACAGCTGTTATGGCTCTGGGCAATCTTAGATAAAACACAATATAGTTCCACCCTGTATTGTCAGATTTTCCGGTAAGAATATAAAAGAAGTGATCAAGGGGTATGTAGACGCTTCCAAGCCATAGATCAAGTAATAACAAAGTAACCAAAGGAATTATAAGGGCCAGAAGTACAATGGTAGTTATCCTGTTCCTCATAGTATAAAGATTAATAGCATCATTTCATTTTTTCAAGATAAACAGGATCATAGTTCGAATCTAATAATTCGGGATGAAAAACCCAGATTAAATCTTTTAAAATGATATCCGGGCGTGTTACTCCGCTTTCAAAATAATCCAAACCTCCATTAGGATTCACTTTTTTGCCAAAAAAATAAACAGCTCC
>CAZWFM010000043.1:0-10278 GCA_964633185.1 uncultured Bacteroidales bacterium
TATCAATGATAATGGCTGTCGCATTTTTGATATTCTGAAAATAGAGGCGTTGAATATATTCTTTCACGATCTTTTCAGATTGACACTGAATTTCTGTATTGAGAGTGGAACGAATAGTATTTTCATTGGGACATTGAGTTTTAAGGCGGTAACAAAGATGAGGAGCTAATCGTGGTATTTCTCTTCTGGATGCTGTCAAAGGTTCTTTCATGGCATCATCGATGTATTTACTCTCAAAAAGTCCTGCCTCCCTGTAACGGTTCAGCCATTTGTTCCGCTCCTCTGCAAGGTAGTCATTATTGTTACCAGGTTTCAGGGAAACAGGTCGGTTTGGGATGATTGACAGAGCTGCTATCTCTCCTATACTTAAATGATCAGGCATCTTCCCAAAGTAAATTACAGAAGCTGATTTAACCCCTTCGATATTACTACCGTATGGCACAAGATTAAGGTACAATTGAAAAATTTCATCTTTCGAAAGCAGCAATTCCAATTGTATTGCCCTGAATGCTTCTTTCAGTTTATTGAAATAAGTCCTTTTTTTAGGTTCTAATAAGCGAGCCACTTGCATTGTTATTGTTGAGGCACCTGATGTCCTTTTGCCTTTCCGTAAATTATTTACTGTAGCTCTTGCAACAGACACAGGATTGATACCCGGGTGATAATAAAAAAATTTGTCTTCCTTGAATACAATAGCCGATTTCAGTTCAGGGGTAATTTCTTCCAATTCGGTATACAAACGCCACTTATCGTCGGATGTCAGGAAAGCGTGTAATAAAGAATTATTACGGGAAAGTACAATTGTACTATATTCTTGATTAATTTTCAACGGATAAAAAGCAGTGAGTAAAAGGATCAGTATATAGTATGAGACTATGAAACCGAGAAGATATTCGACATATTTCTTATATCTGTTAAAAGAAAATTTCATGGTAAGTTGTTCAATAGACTATTCATTTTACTCTCCGAATCCGGAAAATATGAGTTTAAGTTAAGAATATTGAAGAATAATAGAATTCAGACTGAAGGAAATAATTATTCATTTACCATGAAGTTCAATTCGCAGAACAATAAAAATCACGTTTCCGGGCTGTAATTCCAACATTTTTTTTAGATTTAGTTACTGTAACCAAAATTGATTGACATGAAACTGAGATTCTCTTTACTCATGCTCGTTATCGTTTTGTTCTTTTCTTGCTCCGGTGAAAAAAAAATCAAACTGATAGATAAGAATTTCGAAGATGAAATACCTGTTAAAGCCTTATTGAGCTTTACTTTTAACAAAGATCTTATGCCTGATAGCATTGTAGGTGCATGGACGGAAACAGAATACATTCACTTTGAACCTGCAGTGGAAGGAAAGTTTCACTGGCAAACAAAAAATACACTGGTATTTACCCCTGCTGATGCATTTTTACCGGCAACAAACTACACCGGCAAATTTACAGATGAGATATTTCGATATACAAAGAAATTAAGATTTTCCGGTGAGAAGCAAATTCACTTTCATACAACCTATCTCGATTTGATATCAAGCAGGGCTTACTGGCACTTTTCTGAAGAAAATGGAGGTGTGCATAGTATTAGAATTGACCTGGGATTTAATTATCAGGTTATGCCATCCGAAGTGGCCGGATTAATGAAGGTGATGATAAATAATGAAGAAGCACAATTCGATCTTTTAACTGAAGAAATAGATGATGACATTAGTCTGGCAATTAAAAATATTCAGAAAGAAGATAAAGATTACCCGGTTAAGATCGTTCTTGCCGAAGGTCTTATGCCATACAATGGCAGAGAAAAGACAAAAAAAGCTTTCGAACAGGAATTTGTAATTCCCTCACCCTTTAAGCTGGAAATAACGGACGTACAGGCAAATCATGATGGTACAGCAGGAACAATAACCCTATATACAACCCAACAGGTTGAAGGGGAGAATGTTAAGAAATATATTTCTATTGTTCCATCTATAAAATATAAAGTTGAGGTTCAACCGGGTTATTTTACTTTAGAAAGTGAAGATTTTAGCATGGAAGAAAAGTATGAAATAAGTATTAAAAAAGGTTTGTCCGGTACCATAGGAGGTGAGTTGAAATACGATTATTCACAACCCATATCTTTTGGGAAAGTAAGTCCGACAATACGTTTCTTCGATCAGAAAGAGTTTTATGTATCCGGTTCAGGATCAAGAAACATACAGGTAGCCTTAATTAATGTTCCAAAAGTAGATGTTACGATAACTAAGATCTATGAGAACAACATCATAAGTTATCTGAAAAACAATAGTTATTATTACGATTATGATTATGACTACGAGTATGATTATTATTATAATTATCGTGATCCCGGAAATCTTGGAGATATTGTTTATGATGAAGAAATAGAAACCAGCACATTGCCAAAAAAAGGTTCTAATAGAATTCTTACACTTGATTTTGAGGATAAACTTGCTGATCATAAAGGGATCTATGTTCTTGAAATCAGATCGAAGGAAGATTATTGGCTCAGAGCATCAAAAATGATAGCCATATCAGACATCGGTCTGATTGTGAAAAAAGGAAAAAATAAAGTCACAGTATTTGCAAACTCCATTAGATCGGCTAAACCTCTTGCAGGTGTGACGATACGATTCATTGGAAGAAATAACCAGGTTACTTATACTACGAAAACCAATACCGAAGGAGTGGTAGAATATACTTTTAATGAGCTGAAAGCATCAGGTTTTGAGACATTTCTGGTGACAGCTCAGTTGAATAGCGATTATAATATTCTTCCTCTTAATAATACCCGGATAAATACTTCCAGGTTTGATGTTGGAGGCAAGTATCAGAATCCTTCTGGTTTTGAGGCATTTATTTATGGTGACCGGGACTTGTACAGGCCTGGTGAGACAGTAAATATTTCGACTATTATCAGGGATAGTGAATGGAATACTCCGGGAAGCATACCATTGATCCTGAAATTTATCACACCCAATGGGAAGGTATACAAAACAATCAAAAAAGTATTGAATGAATACGGTTCGTTTGAAACTCAGATAGCACTATCATCCTCTGCACAAACCGGTTCCTATGTGGCAAATCTTTTTACCAGCAACGATGTTTTGATCGGTTCCAAAGTGATTAAAGTTGAAGAATTTATGCCAGATCGGATAAAGGTTGAAGTAGGTCTTGATAAAAAGGAGTATAAACCCGGAGATAAAATACATGTTGACATTGAAGCAGTGAATTTCTTTGGACCACCTGCGGCTCACCGGAATTATGAAGTGGAGTTATCAATCAAACAGGCAAGCTTTTATCCAAAAAAGAATGCAGGCTATAATTATTATATCAGGGGCACTCATAGTGCATTTCAAGACATTTTACGGCAAGATAAAACGGATGATGAAGGGAAAGCGAATGAAGAATTTGACATTCCCCGTGAATACAGAAATATGGGGATGTTAAAGGCAGATCTGTTTAGCACCGTTTTTGATGAGACCGGAAGACCTGTAAATCGATTGCTAAGAACTACGATTTATACTCAGAATGTTTTTTATGGAGTAAAATGCGAGGATTATTATGTACGAACAGGTTTACCTGTTAAATACAATTTGATTGCAGTAGATAAGAATGGAAACGAACTCAGTGATGTTGATGCTCAGGTTGAGCTTATCAGGCATGAATACAAGACAGTACTGTCGCGTTCAGGAGAATACTTTCGCTACAAATCGGAAAAGGTGGAGAAGGTATTACAGAAGAAGACAATAAAGATCAATGAAAGATCAACTGTTTTTAGTTTTATTCCGGATATATCGGGCGATTATGAACTAAGAATTTCTGCCCCCGGAGTAAATACCTATGTGGAAAGCGATATTTATGCCTATGGTTGGGGCAGCACCAGATACAGTTCATTTAAAGTAAACAATGAAGGGCAGATTGATATAGAACTCGATAAGGAGACTTATAACATTGGCGATAAAGCAAATGTGATCATGAAAACACCTTTTTCAGGAAAAATTCTTGTAACAGTTGAAACCGATAAGGTGGTTGATTATTTTTATATACAAACAGACAAGCGAGCTGCATCATTCTCTCTCGATATTAAAGAAGAATATTTACCGGGTGTTTATATAGGGGCAACTTTATTCAGGCCGCATGAGGAATCTGACATTCCGCTCACAGTTGCTCATGGGTATGCTCCAATGAAAGTGGATGATCCTGAAAATAAAATGCCTGTTAGCATTACTTCAGTTGAAAAATCACGGTCAAATTCAAAACAGGTAATCAGGGTAAAATCAAAACCGAACAGTGCTTTAACAATAGCTGTGGTTGATGAGGGAATATTACAGGTTGCCGGATATGCTACACCCGATCCGTATGGATATTTTTATCAGAGACGTGCTCTTGAAGTAAGCTCCAGCAATGTATATCCATACCTGTTCCCTGAGATTGGAATGGTCAAAAGTCATACAGGAGGTGATGGTTCTGAAATGGAAAAACGTCTGAATCCGATGCAGAATAATCGGGTAAAACTGGTATCATTCTGGAGTGGCATAATAAAAACAAATTCCAGGGGTGAAGCGGAGTATAAGATCGATATTCCACAGTTTTCAGGCGACTTGCGGATCATGGCTGTTGCTTATAGCGGAAAGGTTTTTGGTTCGGAACAGAAGAATATGAAAGTTGCTGATCCGTTGGTCATCAGTGCGGCATTGCCGAGGTTTTTGAGTCCGGGAGACAAAATCAACGTACCTGTGATTTTAACGAATACAACCGACAAAGAAACCAGATGCAAAACAGGGATCAAGTTAGAAGGCCCATTACATGTTGTTGGTGAATCAACAGGAACAGTTTCTATTCCGGCAAATACGGAAGCTGAACTTTTATTTAAAATAGAAGCACAGCAGCAGCTTGGAGAATCTTCTGTACGGATTGAAGCAAATGCACTAGGAGAAGAGTTTATCAACAAAACGGATATCACTGTAAGGCCTGCATCACCTCTGCAAAAACGTACAGGAACCGGATGGGTGGATGCTGGGAAAACAAAAACCCTGGAAATCAATACAAACGGTTATATTGAGAAAAGTGTAGATGGGTATCTTATTATTAGTAAAAATCCTATGATTCAATATTCTCAAAGTCTTGATTATCTTGTTCGTTATCCATACGAGTGTGTGGAACAGACAATATCAAGTGCCTTTCCTCAACTTTATTTTGGTGATTTGATTGGAACAATATATTCTGAAGAGAAAGCACTGAAAGATGCTGTTGGAAATGTGCAGACAGCTTTGGACCGGATCAAATTGATGCAGTTGTATAATGGTGGCCTCACATACTGGCCGGGGCATGGTACTGAATCCTGGTGGGGATCGGTATATGCAGCGCATTTTGCACTTGAGGCCAAAAAAGCAGGATACGAAGTGGATGAATCTTTCTTAAATTATTTATTAAAATATCTGAAGAAAAAACTGGAGAAAAAGGAAACCGTCACCTATTATTATAATACCAACAGGCGTAAAGTAATTGCACCCAAAGAAGTTGCCTACTCTCTTTATGTCCTTGCTCTTGCTGGCGAAAGACCTACTGCTCTTCTGAATTACTACAGTTCACGAACTGAACAACTGAGTCTTGACAGTAAATATCTCCTGGCAGGAGCTTATGCCCTTACGGGAAATATGCAGAAGGCTTCGGAAGTATTGCCGCGGGCATTTGAAGGAGAAGAAGCAATCACTGGTTTTGGAGGAAGTTTTTACTCTTACATCCGCGATGAAGCAATAGCTTTGAATGTATTGCTAGAGATTGACCCGGATAATCAACAGGTGGGGATGATGGTTAAGCATATTTCAGAAACCCTTAAAAACAAACGCTATTTGAATACACAGGAAAGAACATTTGGGTTTTTGGCTATGGGCAAATTTGCAAGATCTATTGCCGAAAGCGATCCGAAAGGAGTATTGAAAGCAAATGGGAAACCAATTGCCTCTTTTGAAAATAAGGAGTTGAAAGTTACTATTGCAGAAATCGCATCAAAAAAAGTTGAGCTATCCGTACTGGGGACAGGAAGACTTTATTATTTCTGGGAAAGTGAAGGCATCAGTCGTGACGGATCATATCTTGAGGAAGACAAATACATCAGAGTACGTAGAAATTTTTATGATCGTAATGGAAATTTGATAACGAACAATCAATGCAAACAAAATGATCTTGTATTGATAGAATTAGCACTTACAGGTTTATCTGCACAGTATGTGGAAAATGTTGCAATAACAGATATTTTACCTGCCTGTTTTGAAATTGAGAATCCCAGACTTACAACCTTACCTCCCGGAATGAATTACCCGAATTCACGAAGTCATCCGGAATACATGGACATTCGTGATGACCGGATCAATATGTTCACTGCAGCAAGATCCGGGACATATTACTATTATTACCTTGTAAGGGTTGTTTCTACAGGCACCTACAAAATGGGGCCGGTAAGTGCCGATGCCATGTACAATGGAGAATACCATTCGTATCACGGGGCAGGTCTAATCGAGGTGAAGAAAGAATAGTTCAGAACCATAATCATTGATATAAAGTGAACAATCGCTGATCTGAACAAAATGAAAGTCTGATTGCAGCACATATTTAAATCATGCTGCAATCAGGATTGAAATATAGGTTATTATACTAGTCTGAAATGTAGGTTATTCAATAGTTAAAGACTGAGTTTTTGAACCAAATTTATTACAGGTAGCCTTTACAGTAACTTCATCTCCGGTTGCAAGATCAGGAAGTTCTATCGTTTTGTCCTGACTTTCGGGTGAAGTTTGGGATTTGTACTCGGCAGTTTTTACTATTTCACCATTCACCGTTACTTCAAAAGTAATGATGTAATGGTCATTGACATCTTTAACCGGATGCACTGCAGAGATGGTAAGCAGACCTGTTTCTTTTTCATAAGACAAAGTCACTTTTTTGGGTGGATGAGCAATTGCAATCATTGGCAATAATGCCAGCAGAATGAATAATAAGAACTTGTTCGTCTTCATAGTATAAGTTTTTAAAAGAGGTTAAAATATAGCATGAACAAAGCGTGAACCGTAGCACAGGAAAAACCAAAGATCCCAATCATCTTGTGCACTTTGTATTTAACTTTAATTAGTTTCATACCGGTGAGGAATGAGATCAGGATCAATGAATAAGCAATAATCCCAAATGTTAAAATCAATTTATACATGGCAGATTTATTTAATGAAGTTATCCAGGTGCATTTTATCATGATCTGATAATTGACCTTTTTTCGATTTCAATTCAAACATACTTTCAGAGATCTTTCCGCCAAGGTGGATTTTCATCTTTTTAAACATGCTTCCCGTGGCCAGCAAATATGTTGTAAACAACCCGACTTTTTTATCTTTTATTTCAGGAAGATTTTTTGCAAATTTTACCCAGGCTTTGTCAGGATGTTGCAGAAAGATCATCAATCCGTTTGTCCAGGCTCCAAACAGAATACCCTCCACATTTTTGGCAAGTGCTATATCAAATTCATCAATGGAAATTAATACCGTTTTGACTCCTTTGTTTTGAATATAGTTGCTTATTTCTTCGGCATATTTTTTTGTTTTCCCTGTTTTACTATTGTAAGTGATGAGTAGGTTTTTCATTTTTACGGATTTGAGTGAACAATAAATTTAGAATGCATTTTTTAAATAATAATAAAGTTATGAGTTTATTTCTTTTTCATCGATATTCGTAAAAAAAAATTGGGGTCATGGCTAAAGACTGGAAAGACAGGTTGGGAGTAGTATTTTCAACAGATCCTGATTATCAATACAAAACAAAACAAACAGAGGAGTCAGAGACCCTTCCTCCCGAAGAGCAAATGCTTAAAATTACAACTGACCGCAAGCATCGGAAGGGGAAAGTTGTAACACTTGTATCAGGATTTATTGGCAAGGAGAATGAACTGAAAGACCTTGGCAAGTTATTGAAAACCAATTGTGGAACAGGTGGTTCGGTAAAAGACGGAGAAATAATCATCCAGGGAAATTTCAAGGAGAAGGTAATGAAGATTTTGTCCGATCAGGGGTATAGTACAAAATAAAAGACCCCGGCAGCTTTTACCGGGGAATTAGTAATAACCTATATTATTATACAAGATCTGTTAGTGAACAGCGGTACTTAAAAGAATTTCATCATTTGACCAGTCTGATGTATTCACCATCCATCCTTCAATGGGCACTTCTTTTTCTTTGATGGTACAATCATCCCAGTAACAATGGTTGACATCATACATCCATTCTTCAATTTTACGTTCTTCTTCATCCCTGTTATTCCAGATTTCATCTCTAGGATTCACCATCCAATCTTCAATTTCGAGTTCCTTTTCAGTTGCTTCGGTAAGTATAACTGAGTTGGTGTTTTTTGCCCAGGTTGACAGATCCAACATCCAATCTTCAACCGTTTCTTCCGTTTCAACAACTTCCCCTGTTACAGGAAGTATTTCAGAAGCTTTCAATGTTACCTGAAAAACCAGTAATCCGATCATCAGCAATACTTTCAGATGTTTTTCAGGAGCCCGGATGTTAGTTAATGTTTTCATGATTTTGGTTTTTTATTCTGTATAACTAATTTGCATGAACTGTGCCAAAAAATGCAATTATCTAAAAAACAAATAGTTATAATGAAAATATGGATTGCTTCCTGTGAGAAAGTGAACGATAACACAACAATGAGTGTTCGCATCCGAACATAGGAATATTGTATTTGAATTGTATTTATAAAAAAAGAGCTTCTGTTGATTTTAAAAGCTCTTTTCCGGATATGCAGTTTACAGCTCTATTGTTTTATCAATTTGCTCGTGTAAGTGTTTGAATTGTCTGACAACCTTAAAAGATACAAGCCTGATGGGAGATTGTGATTTGTAATAGTCAATTCTTTACCGGTATTCATAAATTCTTTTGAATAAACCAGCTTGCCCTGCAAATCTGTAATAATCAATGAGATTTTTTCAGAAGACCCGGGAATAAGAATAGTAAAGTTTTCTCCGACCGGATTTGGGTAAACTTCAATTTTTCTTGATGTTTCAGCATTATCCACAGCTACAATGGGTTCATCCCAACCGGCCAGTCTGGCCCATAAATACCATGCAGCAATGCCTTTCTTCACACAATTAATACTCACCGAATGATCGCATGAACCGCAATGCTGTGAAATTTGTGCCAGTTCATGATCAGAATGATTTGCCAGCCAATTGTTAGCCCAGTTTTGGGTTCTGTTTACAGGTTCCTGCCCGTCAGGGTCATAATCACAACCGTCAGTGGCATAATATTCCTGATAGTTGGTTGATCCAAAAGGTTCGTATTTTTCAATATCGGCAAAATCAAACAGTATTTTATTCTTTTTTATACAACTGTCTCTTATTTCCTGGTTTGCTTCAAATAAACTTCCGTCAGGTCCCAATCCTTCAAGATGACCTGTCATATATACGAACCGAACATCAGGATAATCCTCTTCCAGTTGTTCCATTGGTCCCAGGTAATGTGACCGGAGATCTACATCATTTACCTGACCGCACCAAGACCATATGATTACATTGCATTCGGAAAAATCATTCAGAAAGGTCCTTGTTTTGGTATCCCATCCATCATAACCTGCATCATAATCAAGATAACCTGCATCGTATCCCGATCCTTCAAAGAGGTGAAGTTCTCCTTCTCCTCCTTCATGACTCCAGTCAAATATTCCATTTGAAAAATAGGTTTCAAGAGCATCCATTCCCGATGCAATTTGATTGCCGTGAGAGGTATGACCGTACCCGATGAACAATCTGGCTTTTGCACTGTCAATCCAGTTATCCGGAAGTTGTGCCAGATCAGTGTAGTTATGATCAATAATTATTGCCTGCTGCCCTTGTAAAACCAGTATGGCAAAAAGTAAAAGCAATTGAGAAAAAAGAAGCTTTTTCATGATTGTAAGCATTGAATTTAGTTAGTAAATTGATTTTTGTGGTATTACTCTATACGAATTTGCCTGCAAAATGTTCTTTCTGTCAGCTTGTTAAAGGGATCGGGACTGATCGTATTTTTCAAGGATACTGACTTGTGGAAAAGCAAAGGTAAATACTACCCGGCAGTTTCTGCAGGTATAAATGCTATATTTTTACGGGTTAAGATATTATTTGTACCGTTTGAATTGAATACAGGACAATTAAGTATGCCGGCAAACTATCTGTTTATTAGTTCATTTATCTCCCTGAGATGCAATTTGAAATGCCTGGGAAAATCAGACACCATATTTTTCAGTGAGATAT
>CAZWFM010000044.1:0-10230 GCA_964633185.1 uncultured Bacteroidales bacterium
TAATTTTTAAGCCTGGATTCATCTCACGGGCTGTAAGTACAACGAATAAATTGTCAGCATCAACAGGGAGGGTGGTAATTAATGCTTTTGCTTTTTCAATCTGGCACATCCCTAAAACATCATCTCGTGTAGCATCGCCATGTATATATAATAATTTACGATTTTCCAGAATGTGTTCCATAGGTTCCTCTTCCCGTTCTATAATAACAATATCAGCATTGTGGTCAAGCAATTCCTGAACGGCCTGTTGACCATTTCGGCCATATCCGCAAATAATAACATGGTCTTTTAATTTTTGAATTTTACTTCTCACTTTTCTGCTTTTATAATAATGGCCAATTGCTCCATCAACCATATATCTGGTAAATGTTGTTACAGCATAGGCAAATATACCAAAACTAAAAATAATCAGAAATGCAGTGAAATACATACCGATTGGTGACAGAGGATGAATTTCACGAAAACCGACTGTGGCAATCGTAATAATTGTCATAAAAAATGCATCAGTAAAGCTGAAATCTTCAATTGCCATATAACCGATCACTCCGATCAGAATGATTCCAAACAACAGACCAAGTGCGATATATGCATTTTTAAGACTTTCTCTTTTCATGTATTATTTTCCTTTAATAACAAATGACCAATCTGGCATTCAAGGCATCGTTTTTTCCCGCAATACAAATTGGTAAGTTGCAGTAATGCCTGACTATCGGCTGCATGCCGACATATAACATCTAATTTATTCCATATTTTGATAATTTTATTATTTTCCGGGCTGATTTGTTCCAAAAAATGCAAGGCTTTTGCTTTGAATTTCTCCTTGTTTTTAAATTCGGCATATACAAACATAAAGGGAATAATTGTATTTATTATTATTGAATCTATCGTTTTAGCCCCCATAGATTTAATTTTAAATTCTGATTCATTTCCAAACGTATAGTGAGTATCCCAATAAGCACTTGTTTTTGAATTGTATAATGTGTGTATTTGTTCGGGTTTCTCACAGGTAAGTGTTTTCGAAAATAAATTACTGGAACTGGAAAGTAATGAACTAAATTCTGCAATTCTAATGGTCGGGAAATTAGATGGTCTGAGTCTGAGAAATTTCCATAAGTGCATCTGCATTCCTTTCAATTGATATTTCTTATTTAAATATTCATATTCTTTTTTAAGGTTTAAAAAATACTCATCTCTGCAAGGGATCGTTAGAAATCCTGCTTGCCCAAACAGTAATGCTTCAATTTGAAAAGTGTTTTTGCTCAGTTTTGTAAGTACCTTCAACGGAATTGATTTTGCAAGCATTTCAAAAGGCACAGCATTAATTTTTAAACCAAGATTTCTAGCAATGCCTATATAAAATGCTTCTTCCCAGCTGTTTTTTGAAAGTTTTAATAAATTCTTTATTGTATCGGTTTTGTATTGAAGGCGTTCAACCACTAATGAACTTAACCACAAGGAAAGTAGTGATTTATCAAGCTTTTTGATTGATTTGAAACACTTGATCAGTTCTTCTTCTTTCATGAATTGATAATATCTTTTAATAATTTTATTATCGGGGATTAATGAGATGCAGGGAATTTTTCTGTTTATAGTATTAAAACATTCAGCATCAATATTTTGTGCAATATGTAGGATAACATTGTCGTAGGCAGGGTTTGTATTGTGTTTGTGAACTTTCCAGTCGGACGACTTCAGATGAATTTCCACATTTCCTACCCAGATAGTACCATCAATTCTAATTTTGGCGTTGATAAAATCCGGGCCACTGTCATGGTTTTGTATTCCAGGGTTAAGAATAATGATTTTTTCATTTGTATCAGAAAGATATTCTTTGTTTTTAAAAAAGGAATGTTTCCAAATGTATTGTAATAAGGCTTCTTGCATACTAACGTTAGGGTTGATTTTGATAAAGATAGAAAATGCACGTAATAATGAAAATTTTATAGTAATCCTTTTGTTGAAAGAATTTTTTTCATTTCTGATTGTATGTTTGCAGCCTCTTCAGCTGCTTTTAACGCAAAATCTTTTTGGTTTCCGGCGAATATGATTGATCGTGAAGCATTGATCAGCAATCCGCAGTGTTTGTTCATACCGTATTCAGATACTTCATTAAGGTCACCCCCCTGTGCGCCTATACCTGGTACCAATAAAAAATGATCAGGGATTTGTTTGCGAATTAATGCTAACATTGAAGCTTTAGTTGCACCTACCACATACATAGTATTGTCTTTATTTCCCCAATTTTTTGATACATCAATTACTTCACTGAAAAGGGGTTTGTTATTTTTAGACGCAAAGTATTGAAAATCGGAAGCACTTTGATTTGAGGTAAGAGCAAGAATTATTACATATTTGTCTGCAAAACTTAAAAAGGGTTTAACAGAATCTTCTCCCATATATGGTGCAACAGTGACAGCATCAAAATTCATGTTCTCAAAGAAAGCTTTCGCGTACATTGCTGAAGTATTCCCAATATCGCCCCGCTTGGCATCTGCAATAAGGAAAATGTCAGGATAATTCCTTTTTATGTATCCAACTGTGAGCTCAAGATCAGACCAACCTTTAACTCCACGACTTTCATAAAATGCAAGATTGGGCTTAAATGCCACAGCATATTGGGCAGTAGCATCAATAATTTCTTTGTTAAACTCATATACAACCTGCTTCGATGTTGAAAGACAGGGAGGTATTTTTTCTATAGCAGAATCGAGCCCGATGCAGAGGTAGCTTTTCTTTTTCTTAATGTTGGAAAACAGTGTTTCTGAATTCATAATATTCTATTAGTTCAATCCGCTTGCTTTCAATCGCTCAGCATTTTCAGCCATCTGCAATTTATCGATTAATTCCTGAATATCCCCGTTGATGATGCTGTGCAAATTATACAACGTCAGGTTTATGCGGTGATCAGTGACTCGTCCCTGAGGGTAGTTGTAAGTTCTGATTTTTGCTGAACGATCACCTGTAGAAACCATGGTTTTTCTTTTTGATGAGATATCATCCAGGTATTTCTGATATTCCAGGTTATACAATCTTGTGCGCAGTTCAACCATTGCTTTGTCAAGATTTTTTAATTTGGATTTTTGATCCTGGCAGGTGACAACGATACCGGTTGGTATATGTGTAAGTCTTATTGCTGAATAGGTAGTGTTCACAGATTGCCCGCCTGGTCCTGAAGAGCAATATTCATCTCTTTTGATATCCTCATTTCTGATCTCTACATCAAATTCATCTGCTTCGGGAAGCACTGCCACTGTGGCAGCTGAGGTATGTACGCGTCCCTGGGTTTCTGTTTGAGGAACTCTCTGTACACGGTGCACTCCTGATTCGTATTTGAGTATCCCATAAACTCCATTTCCCTTCACGTTTAAAATGATTTCTTTATATCCTCCAACTGTTCCTTCTGTGAAATTGCTAACCTCTGTTCTCCATCCTTTTGTTTCACAGAATTTTGTATACATGCGTAATAAGTCACCTGCAAAAATACTGGCTTCATCACCACCTGTTCCTGCCCGAATTTCCAAAACTGCATTTTTATCATCCTCAGGATCTGCCGGCAACAACAATATTTTTATTTTTGCTTCAAGAGGATTTACTTTTTCAATAAGTGAATCAAGTTCTTCCTTGGCCATTGCACGCATTTCTTCATCTTTCTCTGTGGCTAAGATATCTTTTGCATTTGCGATATTGCTTAATAGATTCTTGTATTCGTTGTATGCATTAACTACGGGTTCAAGACTTCTGTATTCTTTATTCAATTGCACATAACGCTTCATATCATGAATGATATCAGGTTTTGTAATCAGATTACCCACTTCCTCAAACCGGGTTTTCACGCCCTGTAACTTCTGTAATATTAAATTTTCTGCCATCAGTATACAAATTCTCCAAATTCTCCTTTGATTGTAAGTTTTTTGCCATTAAAATTTTCAACTCGCCCAATAATTTGAGCATCTACATTAAAACTTTTTGAGATATCCATGATGATTTGAGCATATTTTTCGGGAAGATAGATCTCAAAGCGGTGTCCCATGTTAAAAACTTCGAACATTTCCTTCCAGTCAGTTCCGGATTGCTTTTGTATTACTTTAAATAGCGGAGGTACCTGAAACATATTGTCTTTTATGACATGAAGGTTTTTTATGAATTTCATAACTTTTGTTTGCGCACCTCCTGAACAGTGTATCATCCCATTGATATCAGGTCTTATTTCTTTAAGAACTTTAACAATGATTGGAGCATAAGTTCTGGTAGGAGAGAGAACCAATTTGCCGGCGTCAATATTTAGTCCGGCAATTTTTTCAGTAAGTGAATATTTGCCGGTATAAACCAGGGACGATGGAATGAGGTCGTCATAGCTTTCAGGATATTTTAGTGCTATATGATTGCTAAACATATCGTGCCGGGCAGAAGTAAGTCCATTGCTACCTATGCCACTGTTGTAATCATCTTCGTAGCTTGCCTGGCCATAAGAGGATAATCCGACAATTACATCTCCTGCCTGAATATTGTTTTCAACAATTTCAGTGCGTTTCATGCGACAGGTTACCGTTGAGTCTACAACTATTGTTCTGACCAAATCTCCAACATCAGCAGTTTCTCCACCTGTAAGAAAAATATTTACACCGTAATGTGAAAGATGTGAAATCAATTCATCAAATCCGCGAAGGATGTACATGATGACATCACCGGGAATCTTTAGTTTGTTTCTTCCGATTGTTGAGGAGAGTAAGATATTTGAAGTAGCACCTACGCAGAGCAAATCATCAAGGTTCATTACAATAGCATCTTGTGCAATGCCTTTCCAGACACTCAGATCAAGAGTCTCTCTCCAATAGACATAAGCCAGGGAAGATTTTGTGCCTGCACCATCTGCATGCATGACTGTACAATAATCAGGATTACCAGTTAAAAAATCGGGCAATACTTTACAAAATGCATTTGGGAACAGACCCTTGTCAAAGTCTTCAATGGCTTTGTAAACATCTTCTTTCTGGGTTGAAACTCCTCTTTGACCGTACCGTAATGTCTTACTCATTTGAATGAATCAATTCGTGCTGCAAAAATATAAATAATAATAATACAGAAAGGAAGCCTGATAATTAATGCTTATGATGAAGGTAAAAATGCACCGGAAAGGAAAAAGGGCTGTAATATTTACAGCCCTTTTTTCCGAATAACCTTATAACAACCTATTTCATCCGTTTAAAATTTTCATGTTTGTTTCATATTGTATATGTAAGTGAGAAACTCGTTCTTGAAATCTTTATCCAGGAATTTTCCATGGAAACTACTTGTGGTGGTTGAACTTCCATGATCCTTGATTCCACGCATGGCAACACACATATGTTCAGCTTCAACAAGAACAGCAACATCTTCTGTTTTAAGAACTTGCATAAGTTCTTCTGCAATCTGCTCTGTTAAACGTTCCTGAACCTGCGGACGTCTGGCAAAATGATCAACAATACGGTTTATTTTGGACAAGCCGATAACATGACCATTCGAAATATATGCCACATGGGCTTTTCCTAAGATAGGAACAAAATGATGTTCGCAATAAGAATGAACTTTTATATCCTTTTCAACCAGCATTTGATTGTAATCATACTTATTATCAAACAAAGTTACATGAGGCTTATTTTTAGGATTTAATCCACTGAATACCTCATTGACATACATTTTTGCTACGCGGAGCGGTGTGTTTTTAAGACTATCATCCGTAAGATCCAAACCGAGAGTTTCCATGATTTCCTGAAAATGCCATTCTATTTTTTTTATTTTCGACTCATCATCCAATTCGAAGGCATCATCACGTAACGGAGTGTTTTTACTTCTTTCAGCGGGACTATCTTCAATTATCCTTAAAAATTCATTGAATTGTTCAGGTTTTAACGGAGCCTTCGATTTTGCCATGTTGTTTTGCATATTCACTTTTATGTTGGTTTTATTCAAATGATTGGACAAAGGGATATCAATTTAAATTGTAATCTTTGAGTTTCTCCATTAATTTCTTACGTGTGAAAAAAATACGACTCTTCACGGTGCCAATCTTTAGATTGAGCTTATTTGCAATTTCTTTGTATTTGTATCCCTGAGTATGCATTAAAAATGGTTCTTTAAACTCATCGCTAAGCTCATCGATTTTCTTTTTAATTTCTTTCACCGAAAATTCAGAATCCGGAGTTTCAAAAGATGATTCATGGTTCAGATTTAAATAATACAAATCTTCTGTGTTATCGAAAGTTGTGTTGGCTTTTATATTACGCCGGTAATTGTTAATGAATGTATTTTTCATTATGGTGAAAGTCCATGCTTTCAGATTGGTATTTTCTTCAAATTTATCGCGGTAAGCAATGGCTTTTGCAAATGTCTCCTGAAGCAAGTCTTTTGCATCTTCTGTATTGGATGTCAGACTCATAGCAAATCTTTCCAGATTTCCTGAAAGATTTGTAAGCTGGTAGTTGAATTCAATTGCCGTCATATGTTTAATTTTTAATGTTGATACATCATCAAAATGTTTAACAAAAATAAATAAAAGTTAAACATAAATCAAAATGAGATACCTTGAATACCCTCCTAAAAAGCTTCATTTTAAATAAGGTATATTTTAAATATCTCTTATGATAACAAATAGAATGAATTTATCAAGAAACATTCTAAATAACATATAAATAACGATTATCGAATTTAATTATGTTTAACAAATACATTAAATAATTAGACATATATTCATTTTATAATAGGATTATATTCTCCATTGATTTTTAAATTTGTAGTATTCTCCTGGAAGCAGATTGTCCGGTTTACATCATTTATAATGAATTGTAATTTCAGCTTTGGTTACTGTATCCGGAAGAATGAAATGGAATTTCTTTATATAAGAAATTACGTATTCAATTATCAATCACGAAATTTCCGATAAGGTTGAATATGATCTCATTGAAAATGACCAGTGAGGTATTATTTGGCTGAGATGGAATCCAGTTTTAAAATAAGTTCCTGAGGTGAACTGACAAATAGTGCATTACCGGGAAAATCTTTTATTAAACTTGATGCCTGATTTCCGGTAACAAAAAAAGTCCTTTTTGAAAATAATTTTGTGATGTTTAGCAGGTAGTTGAAGATATCACAATTAGCCATTGATGTAATAAATGAAGTGAGAAAATAATCAGGATTACAGGATTTACTGATTTCAATCAGATCATTCAAAGGAACACTTTGTCCGAGGTAAATTACTTTATGTCCTCTTTTTCTGATCAGGTAGCTAGCGAATAAAAGACTCATTTCATGCATTTCTCCTTCAGGAAGAAAAAGAACAAATGTTTTTCCATGCGACTGGGTATCTCTTATTTGATCGTCAATGGCAACAAGCATTTTTCGCCTGACCAGATTTGAAACAAAATGTTCCTGGGCAGGATTAATGGAGCCTGTCTGCCACATGATACCGATTTTTACCAGGAAGGGATTAAGGATTTTTATGGCCGTATTTTCAAATCCAAATTGAATAATTGCTCTTGACAGGATTTTTTCAAATTTATATTCATCAAGATCTATCATTGCAATGGTAAGATTTTCAATCAGACTTTCCGAATCAGGAAAATGTTCGGACAGCTTATTGATATTTTCAGCAATTTCAACAGGTGAAAACCGAGCGATTTTGGAAATTTTAAATCCGTTCTTGTTAAGAATAGAAATGTTTAACAGTTTTTTCAGATCCGAGTCACAATAAGCTCTGATATTTGTTGAGGTTCTTTCGGGGTCAATGAGTCCGTATCGTTTTTCCCATATGCGTATTGTATGAGCTTTAATGCCTGTTAGCCGCTCAAGATCTCGTATAGAATAATTTGCCATGGGATTTTTACAGTTTTGTCCTTAAAATTAGTATTCTATGAAAACAATCACTGTTAAAACATGAAAATTAGAAAGTTTGTTTAAAAAGGATCAAATTTTTCTGATAATACTAATACCGTCACGAAATGGAATAATTATATTTTCGACACGTATATCATTGTTTATCAGCTCATTAAATGCAATAATCCCTTTTGTCTCCTTGTCATGGTATTTTGAATTATCCACAACTTTTCCATTCCATAGTACATTGTCTGCAAAAATAAACCCACCAGGATTGATTTTATCAAAACTCAATGTATAATAATCAGCGTATTCGTTTTTATCGGCATCAATGAATACCAAATCAAATTGCATTTTTAGTGATGGTATTATTTCTTTGGCATTGCCTATGATAAGATCAATCTTTTCAGAAAGACCTGCTTTTTGAAAATATTTTTTTGAGAACCTGTTCAGTTCATCGTTTTTTTCGATGGTAATTAATTTGCCGTCATCAGACAGCCCTTTTGCAAGGCATATAGCTGAGTATCCTGTAAATGTACCAATTTCCAGTATGTATCTGGGTTTTATCATACAGGATACAAACTCAAGGAATTTTCCGAGAAGCGGTCCTGAAAGCATCCTGGGATAAATTGCCTTCAGATTTGTTTCGCGGTTAAGTTCAGCAAGAATTTTATCCTCAGGGGTTGAATGGGAGAATACATACTTTTGAATTAAAGGATCATTGTTGTCCATGACAAATTAATAAAATACCAGTGATGAAAGTTGATGAGGGATAAGTACTTCATTTGCAATTTCTCTGATTTTATCTGACGAAATATTTTCTATTTTTTGTGCAATTTCATGAAATGGATAGACTTTGTCAAACAATATCATACTGCGTCCGTTGGCCAACATTTGATTTTCATTATGTTCTGCAGCTATCGCTATTTGTCCGATCAATTGTTTTTTTGCCTTTGATAGCTGAACTGTTCCCAGTTTTTGTTCTTTTAATTTTTTAAAATCGGAATGAATTAAATCGATACATTGAGCCAGGTGCTTTGTATCCGTTCCGAAATAAACATGAAAAATCCCTACATCTGAATATGTTGAATAGTTTGATTCAATATTGTAAGCCAGACCTTTTTTCTCGCGCAGCGTCATATTCAGACGCGAGTTCATACCAGGTCCTCCCAGAAGGTTGTTCAACAAATGCAATGCAAATCTTCTTTCATCTTTGTTACTGTATGTCTGGTTGCCTATAATACAATGTGTCTGGTAGGTGTTTTTTCTATTCTTTCTGTGCAAAGGCTGGTAGGATTTGAAATTGTATTCATTCCGGCTTTTTTTTCGACGTACCTGATCAACCTCTGAGAAATACGTAATAAAATATTTCAGAATACGGGGAAAGGAAACACTTCCAACACTTGAGACCACAATTTCATTGGTTGGATAATTGCTTATAAAAAAATTAACAATATCATTTCTCGTGTATGAATTCAAAGCTTTTTTAGTGCCAAGAATGTTCCTGGCAATCGGGTTGGTATTAAAAACCAGTTCTTCAAAATCATCATAAATCTGGTCGGTGGGGGAATCTTTGTATGAGTTTATTTCATCAATGATGACCTCTTTTTCTTTCATGATTTCCTTTTGTGGAAAGATGGAATGAAACAACAAATCGGAGAGCAAATCAAATGCTCTGGAATAATAATTGTTAAAAAAGGTCGTATAGATACAAGTTTCTTCTTTTGTGGTGTAGGCATTGATCTCTCCGCCAACATCTTCCATCCGGCTAAGAATATGATATGCTTTTCTTTTCATGGTACCCTTAAAAATAAGGTGTTCAATCAGGTGGGCCATACCATGCTGGTCTTTAAGCTCATCTCTCGATCCGGTGTTTATAAATATTCCGCAATGTGCAACAGGTGAATTTACAGGTTGATGAATCAATCGAATACCATTTTCTAAGACATGTGTATAATATTCCATTTCCCCTGGGCTGAATAAAAAAGAGTTACAAAATTATGAAATGATATTGTTATTCCTAGCGAATTGTATTTATTATGCAAGTGATTGTGAATTAACTATTTAGTAAAAACACAGATACAAAAATTGTATAGTCTTACTGTTTAATTTTAATGGTATTTCCGTTTTGTTAAACACATTTTTTTATATAGATTTGCAGCGTTTTACAAAAAAGGTGGCATAGCTCAGCTCCGAAAAACCGGAAATCTTTGATTTCATAGTTTTTCGAGAGTCCTCGAAGTTTTACGAAAATTATAAATTTTCTAAACTTCGGGATTGGTAGTCTGGCGATAGATAAAGCAGAGCGAGCAGTTTGAAATAGTATAATGGTGGCATAGCTCAGTTGGTAGAGCAACGGACTGAAAATCCGTGTGTCCCTGG
>CAZWFM010000045.1:0-10216 GCA_964633185.1 uncultured Bacteroidales bacterium
ATTCCAGTTACCGCTGCCGTCTCTTTCAAAAATATAAGCTGAACCTGCCAACGACAGGGAATTTTCACCTTCAGCATCTTCACATTCCATAAAAGCACCAACAATTAAATAATTGTCTGAAATGCTAACTGCCCAACCAAAATGGTCATCTCTATCCCTGTCTGATGCGACAATTTTCTGCACTTCATTCCAACTACCCATACCATTGCGTTCAAAGATATAGGCTGAGCCTGCCCCGGAAAGAAAATCACCTCCTGAAGCATTTTCTGATTCCAGCCAGGCACCTACAACAGCATAATTCCCGGATATACTAACCGAACTACCAAACCAGTCACCAGCAGCTCTGTCAGAGGCAACAGCCTTATAGGCCTCTTCAAAATCCTGTGTATAGGTTGTTAAGCCTATTAGACAAAGGATTGAAATGAGAAAAAAAGGTTTTGGTTTCATTGAAAGAATAATTTAGGTATGAAAAATTAATTTCCCTTTAATCTGTTTAAGTATTATTCAGTAAAGTCATCTAATATCGGTATATCCAATAAAACAGAATCAGAATCCGCCTGCACCAAAGCCGGGCATTTCGGAAAAGGTAATATCTTTTGGCAGTTCAAAAACCGATGGTTTTATCCTGGCATTAATATCAAGTTTTGTTACCTCCTGTTTATAGGTCATAACCCCGGCATTCATTTCCGTATACATCATAATACCATTCCATATTAGTATTTTGCCTATATCGCCTTTATAGACCCGGCATTCTTTTCCCAGGAACTTCTCGGTACCGGCAGGTATGAATCCCATTTTGCTGTATGTTTCTTCAATGAATTTTTCCATGTCATTTACTTTCTTTAAAGATTCAATCATGGGATTTTTCATTTTTGTACCCTGTTTGCTACCTTCCTTATACATATATTGCGTCTCATCGAAGCTGATCCCCCAGCCTTTATCGACCTGGTTGTTCATGACCAGATCGGAATAGGTGGCCGACCGGTATCCGTATTTATCGAAATACAGAATGCTGGTACCTGTTCGTGAGCCCGAGTGCTTGTATTCGATAATTCCTGATTTAATACCATAAAGTTTTAGCCCGCCTTCGGATTCATCGGCTTCAGACTCCGATTTAATGTTTTCTGATTCCTGACCGGCAGGTTTCTTTTCCTGTGCACAGTTGTTGCATACCCACAGCAATAGAATAGCAGATACACTAATAATAAAGACTTTTGTTTTCATATTTTAAGGATGTTTGTTTATGTTGAACAATTACTCGTATTGTCCTGAATCAAAGAACAACTTCAATTTCAGCTTAAAATTTCCAAGAAAATCCCGCTTCATCAAAAAAATGTGATGAATTACCTGGCGTTGTGATGAACAACAACGTAATGTTGATGATGCATCAGTTGCAATACATGGTTTTCGATAAGAATAGAAGGGAAGGGCATTATCAGTTTAAAACTCGATATGAAGTGTTTTTTTAATCGTATCAAGAAACAAACGGCCGATGGGAATTTGCTGTCCTTCGATAATGACATGACTATATTCAATGGCATCGATACAATTTACATTCACGGAATAGGATTTATGTGTCTGAAGGAAAGTGTTTTTTGGCAGTTTATTCAAAAAATCTTTCAGGGTAGACCGGATCAGGAATTTTTTCTTATTCCGGCAATGCAGTTCAAGGTAGTTTCCATCGGATTTGATCCAGAACAAATCTTCAAATTTGACCTTTATCAGCAAATAGTCTTTTTTAATAAAGATGCTGTTGTTCAGAATAAAGTTTGAATCTGTTGTCAATTCATCAGATTTTGAGTTTTTATCAGCACCATGTTTAAAAAGGGCAATTTCGATGGACGTATACAGGTCATTATCAGTGAATGGTTTTACCAGGTAGCCATCGGGTTTAAAAAGCTTGGCCTGTTCGACAGTAGCTTTGTCGGCGTGCGACGTAATAAAAATAAAGGGGATATGGTATTTATTCCTGAGTAGTTCTGCTATATATAAACCGCTATTTTCGCCCCGGAGCATAATATCAAGCATGACCAGATCAGGCTTTTCGGAAATTATGATCTGCTCTGCTTCGATACTGTCATTTGCGATCCCGATAACGTTATATCCGATTGCATTAAGTTGAAACTTAATGTCTTCGGCAATAATCGATTCATCCTCTACGATTGCTATTTTTATTTTATCTGAAAGATCCACAGGGTTTGGTAAAACTTGCTGAAATCAAAGTAAATATATAAAAAGATGATCGATTATTATCATACAAAAGTCATGTTAACTACTTCCTGAACTTGTTATTTTTTGTTCTTTTTTTCTTTGGAGGTCCTGAAAGACAATGACAAATTCCGTACCGCTTTCAACTCTGCAATTTAATACACCCTTTATCTGTTTCACAAGGATATGCACCAGCTTTAGTCCGAGTGTATCTGAGTTTTCAATAGTAATATTATCCGGCAATCCAATCCCGTTATCTTGAAATGTAAATACATATTTATTGCCGGGGTGCTGCAGGATTTGCACTGTTATTTTGCCTTCCTTTTCAATGCCCCTGAAAGCATGTTTATAGGCATTAATAAATAGTTCATTGGCGATCAGACCAATGGGAATAGCTGTATCAATATCCAAATGAATTTTTTCGCATTGGACCGAACATTCTATCTTATCCGAAGTATTGCCGAATCCGGATGCTATTTCCTGGCATAGTTGATGCATGTATTTATCAAAATCTATTTTCGAGCCAATTTCCTGCTGGTACAATAACTGGTGGATCAGTGCCATGGATTTTACTCTGCTCTGGCTCTCTTTAACAATATTCTTGATCGCATGATCGGCAATATAATTATTTTGTAAACTTAACAGACTTGATATGGTCTGAAGATTGTTTTTTACCCTGTGATGTATTTCCCTGATCAGGATCTCTTTCTCCCTGTTGGCTTTTTTCTTCAAATTGTAATAGTACAACAGAATCGCAACAAATGCTGAAATCAAAACAAAACCAAGCAACAACGAATAATTTATCAAATGCTGATGTTTCAATCTCGACAACTGTTCCAATTTATCCAGTTTCAATTGAGCTATTTCACTATTTTTCTTTTCGGTTTCATATTTGGTTTGAAAATCCAGTAATTTTTCCTGGATACTCTCATTCATCATAGAGTCTTTTAAACTGGTATAAAGGCGATTGTATTCAAGGGCTTCTTTATACGTTCCCTGCTTATCATAGACTTCGGAGATTACTCCATAGACTTCAAGCAGATTTTTGTTAAACCCGATTTGTTTTGAAATTTCAACTCCTCTGAGCAGGTATGATAAAGCTTTATCATAATCATGAATTTTACTGTACACATTTCCAAGATTCCGGAGTGAGTTGGCAATGCCTTGTTTCTCATCGTTTTCCTCGTTGATTGCCAATGCCTTTTTATACGATTCAATGGCGAGTTGATACTTGTTATTCCCTTCATAGATCTCACCAATGTTGTTATATATATTGGAAATACCCCATTTATGTCCTAACTCATTGAATAAACTCAATGCCTGTTGAAAATAGTCTAACGCCTTGGACAATTCCATTTTTAAATCCATGTAGACAACACCCAGATTGTTCAGGATAACTGCAATGTTCTCTTTATCTTTTTTTAATTGGCTAATTTGGAGTGCCCTGTTGTAGTAATCGATGGCTTCTTCAGCTTTATACATCTCTTCATAGACGATGCCGATGTTCAGGTAAACCGTAGCCATGCTTAATGTATCACATAAGATCAGGAAATCTTCCAAAGCCTTTGAATAATAATCGATCGCAATTTCGTAATCCCCTTTATAATCATATGCAACTCCAATATTGCTCTTGATCTCCCCAATCAATTTTGTAAGGTCGTTTTTCCCTGCAATTTCCCAGGCTTTTTTCAATGAGTCAATAGCGGTATCAAAACTTCCTGTCATAATATAAAATTGACCTATATCCCGAAGTATTAATGCTTTTTCTTCTTCATCGTTGAATTTTTCAGCCAGCTTAAGCGCTTTGTTATACAGAAGGAGACAACTGTCATTTGAAATGAAAATCAACTTTTTTGCTTCCACACGGAGTTGAACTATATCTTCTCTGTTATAAGCAGTATCGTTTTTTGTTACTTCATTCGTTTTGTGAGATGCGGAAAGATTGATTGTACACAGGAGAAAACTATACAAAAGGATGCTGATTTTTATAAAACTTAAAACGGAGTGTTTATATATGAAAAATTTGGGCTGTTTTTTCCCCATTGATGCATGAGTGTATATAAAATGTCATTTACCTCAGAGTAACCTCATGAGAATACAAAGGTAAGCTTATTTGTTATTGATCGGATTATTCAAGTAGTATTCGTGATCACTATCATTTAATAATAATAAGAATTGTATTATCTGGATAAATTCCGCATAAAAATTATTCTACAATTACTTTTTCAACTCTCGTAGTATTATTCTGCCTTATCCTCACCAGATACATGCCTTTTGCCAAACCACTAACATTTATATGTCCCCAACCTTCTGTCAGGGTTAATTCTTGCACCAGCATACCCAAACTATTATAAAGTGTTACCACTGAACGTGGTTCTGTCTGAATGTGTATGTAGTCTGATACCGGATTGGGCCATATTTTTATGGTGTTGGTCTCTTTGCTGTCAAGTCCCACTAGTGATTTCTTCATCAATTTCACATTATCAAACACTACCCAGGTGGTTTCCGTTCCTGTGCTGAAGGCCAGTTTTATTGAGGAATATACCTCATGCAAAGTGAAATCGAATGAATAGGTTTCTCTTGAGGTACTCAGCAGGACAAGGTCATCCAGGTCACTGGTCCACGGCTCCTCATCCATGCCCAAAAAGACAGAACAGTCAGTGTTGTCTTCTTCCGACCAGGCATCGAATCGCAGGTTATAAACCTCCCCTGCTTCAAGTTTGGCAAGCTGTGCTGCCGAAAATGGTTGTAAGAGTTGTATATGCCATATCTCAGGTGAGGCAGCCAGGTGCGAAGGAGTAACAATGCAGGTTCCGTCGATCAATTGGTAGGTAGCTATGGCATTCAGAGACCATTCATTGTACAGGGCCCACGGGTTGAATACACAAGTTTCAAAACTTGCGTTATCAATCACATTCCGCGGATCGGAAGTATTATCGGGTATACAGGATTCAAAGATATAAGCCGAACCTGCATTATCAAAGGTATTTACCCCGGAAGCATCTTCATCTTCAGAACGTGCGCCAATAATGATATAATCGCCTGAAATAGCTGTTGTATTTCCAAAAACATCCTCTTCTGCTCTGTCGGAAGCCACGATCTTCTGCATTTCCTGCCATATACCACTCTCATTAAGCTTAAAAATATAAGCCGAACCTGCATAATCAAGCGTATTTCCTCCGGTAGCATCTTCATCCTCCCAATAAGCTCCAACAATAGCATGAATACCCGAAATCCCGGCTGAAACTCCAAAACGATCTTCTACTTCCCTGTCAGAGGCTACAATCTTTTGTGACTCATTCCATTCTCCGCTGCCATTGCGTTCAAAAATATACACCGAACCGGAATTACTAAGAGTATTACTTCCGGTAGAATTTTCATCTTCCTCAGGAGCACCGGCAATGATATAATCACCCGAAATATCGACTGAAGATCCAAAATGATCTTCAGCAGCCCTGTCGGAAGCTACTATTTTTTGTACCTGATTCCAGGTGCCGCTGCCATTGCGTTCAAAAATATATGCTGAACCAGCTAATGCAAGGGTATTTCCACCTAAAGCGTCTTCATTTTCCTTCCAGACCCCGATAAGGATATAATTGCCTGAAATCCCGACTGAAACTCCAAAATTGTTGTCTGGCTCCCTGTCGGTAGCCACGATCTTCTGAATTTCCTGCCAGATACCGTTTTCATCGCGTTCAAATATGTAGGCTGAACCTGCATCATTTAAAGTATTTCCCCCGGAAGCATCTTCATCCTCGCGACCAGCCCCTACAATAATAAAATTTTCTGAAATCCCGACTGAAACTCCAAAATAGTCTTCTGAAGCCCTGTCGGAAGCAACAATTTTTTGTACTTCGTTCCAAATACCCGCTCCGTCCCTTTCGAATATATAAGCTGAACCGGCATTATGAATAGTATTCCCTCCGGTGGCATCTTCATCTTCAAGCATAGCTCCAACAATAGCATAAGTGCCTGCGATACTCACAGAATAACCAAAATAATCGCCTTCATATCTGTCAGAAGGAACAATCTTTTGTACTTGTTGCCAGTTACCCAGGTAATCACGCTCAAAAATATATGCTGATCCTGCCTCAAATAGGGTATTTCCACCCGAAGCATCCTCGTCTTCGTAATAAGTTCCAATAATGGCATAGTTACCGGAAAGGCTCACGGAACTACTAAAAAAATCATTTACATCCCTGTCGGATGCTACAGCTTTGTATACTTCTTCAAAATCCTGCGAATAGGATATGGAACAAATCAGCAAGCATGCTGTAATTGTTAGTGTAAGTTTTAATTTCATGTTTTAAGAATTTTAATAATTATTTTCCGCCTGCCGATTTATCCTCATGCAATACAAGTCAGGATAAATCAATATGATCCGTCATTTTGCTTCTAAGTTATTGATTAAAAGAATTTAAGTCAAATAGTATGTGACAAACAACGTACAATTGGTAATGAAAACATAAAATGCGTAAATTAACCCGTTGTATTTCCGAAAACAATACATTTGAATACAATTGTTTTCAGTAGTTAGAAGTCTTAAATGTGGTTTCCTGAAAAAATGCATTTTAAAATATGAAACCAGGGTTATTTCATAAGGTAATTTTTATTATAATTGTTTTGATATCTGGTATTATGCTGGCAATATCCTTGCCTTTCCTGGTGAAATTTCTGCTGATTAACAATGAACAAGATGCAGGTGAATTATATAATTTTGGTCTCAAAATCAGAGATATTTATTTTGGTGGAATTGCAGGGATCTTTATCATAGTGTATTCAATCTTTAAACTCGAAGGTGAAAAACGGGCAAAGTTGGCACGATTTCTCCTGATTGCCGGTACTATTTCAATGGCATTTTATTATATAATTGTAAAATCGAATTTATAAACAGAAAAATATGATTAAGATGTATCGTTATTCAGTTTATCTTTGCTCCCTGTCTTTTCTTTGTTTAATATCCTGTCAGAATATAACAATGACTAAACCTCCTGTTGCACAAAAAAAACCGTTTCAGTTAACAGACCATGATACGACCAGAATTGATCCCTATTACTGGTTAAGGGAAAGAGAGAACCCGGAAGTACTTAAATATCTTGAGGCTGAAAACAGGTATACGGAAAAAGTGTTAAAAGATACAGAGGGTCTGCAGGAAAAGATCTACAATGAGATTGTCGGAAGAATTAAACAGACAGATACATCCGTACCCTATTTTTCAAATGGATATTTCTATTATACCCGATACGAAGAAGGGAAAGAGTATCCTGTCTATTGCCGGAAGAAAGAATCGTTGGATGCTGAAGAAGAAGTGATGCTGAATGTCAATGAAATGGCTGAAAACTATGAATATTACGATATTGGTGGTATTTCTGTCAGTCCAAATAATAAAATAATAGCTTTCGGTGTTGATACTGTAAGTCGCAGGATCTATACAATCTATTTTAAAGAACTGGAAAGTGGAAAAATTCTGGATGAGAGCATCCCCGGTACAATAGGTTCTGCATCATGGGCAAATGATAATAAAACCATTTATTATACACAGAAAAACGAACAAACGCTGCGACCTGAGAAAATATTCAGGTACGTCCTGTCTTCCGGTTCAGGATCCGAGATGGTCTATGAGGAAACTGACGAAACCTATTACTGTTATGTATACAAAAGCCGCTCAAGAAAATACCTGATCATAGCTTCGACATCCACTATGTCTGATGAATATCAAATTCTTCCGGCAGATGATCCGCAGGGCAAGTTCAAAGTATTTCAACCGCGCGAAAGAGGCCTGGAATATTCAATAGGTCAAGTGAATGATAAATTCTATATACGCACAAACCTCGATGCCAGGAATTTCAGGTTGATGCAAACTTCTCTGAAGGCGACCACAAAAGAAAACTGGAAGGAAGTAATTCCTCATCGGGAAGATGTATTGCTGGAAGGATTTATTAATTTTGATCACTTTCTGGTCATCGATGAGAGAATCAAAGGAAATACAAACCTGAAGATCATCAATATGGATTCAAAGGAAGAGCATGATGTTGATTTTGAGGAGAAAGCATACAGTTGCTGGATTTCTGTTAACCCTGAAATAGCTTCAGATCTTTTGCGTATTGGGTATTCATCTTTAACTACACCAAATACTACTTACGATTACCATATGCAAACCAGGGAAATGGAACTTAAAAAAAGGCAGGAAGTGGTTGGCGGGCATGATCCTGATCAATACCAGAGCGAGAGGTTGTTTGCGATAGCTCCGGATGGTAAGGAGGTCCCTGTTTCGCTGGTCTATAAAAAGGGGACTCCTCTTGACGGATCATCTCCCCTGTTTTTGTATGGTTATGGTTCCTATGGCAATACATACGATCCGAATTTTAACAGCGTCAGGTTAAGTTTGCTTGACCGGGGGTTTATTTATGCCATTGCCCATGTGCGTGGCAGTGAATTCCTGGGACGCGAATGGTATGAGGATGGCAAATTGCTAAAAAAGAAGAATACATTTACCGATTTCATTGCCTGTGCCGAGTTTCTTATTGAAAACAATTACACTCAGACCGATAAACTGATGATCTACGGTGCAAGTGCAGGCGGATTGCTGATTGGCGCTGTAATCAATATGCGACCTGATCTGTTTAAAGGAGCAATAGCTGCAGTACCTTTTGTTGATGTTGTTACCACTATGCTTGATGAATCGATTCCTTTAACCACAGGCGAGTATGACGAATGGGGAAATCCGAATGAGAAGGAATATTTTGAATATATGTTGTCCTACTCTCCCTACGATAATGTTGAAGCTAAGGCATACCCGAATTTGCTGGTAACTACAGGTTTACACGATTCGCAGGTGCAATACTGGGAACCTGCAAAATGGGTTGCTATTGCGTGATCTGAAGACAGATGATAATTTGCTATTGCTTTATACAAATATGGATGCCGGGCACGGAGGAGCATCCGGAAGATTTAAACAACACAAAGAAACAGCGCTGGAATATGCATTTCTGTTAAAGTTGCTTCATAAAGATGAATAATTCCAGCACTGTTCTCCATTTTTAAACCTTGTAACCTAACAAAAATCAATGCCAAACTGTGTGTTTTTCGTCATGTCGGATTCAATTTGACTTGATTCTTAACACGCCTATTCAGTCTGTGGCTCAGCCACTTTACCAATGAAAACAATAGCATTTGTAGTTTTTTCACGTATTGCAAACAGAAAAGGTTTATTTACGATCATGAATATTTCCAACGGATCATAACCGGAATATGTCATAGCGACAACAGTTGCTGCAGCAGCTTCCGTGCCTTCTTCATTCACTTCAATAAATGTTTTATGTTTAACACGGCTGATATACAGGCCTCCCGGACTATATATCCCGGTAAAATCCGCCTTACCAGGATTGAAAGCAATGCCCATACCCATCAGGGATAAGATATCATTCAGTTTCTTTTCGTAATCGAAAGTAAATTTCGGCAACAGCAAAGTAACTTCTTTCTCGGAAAGAGCAGCAAGCCAGCTTTGCCAGCTTTCCGTATTGATCTGCTGAGCAAGCTCTTCAGGAGTTAAGTTGCCTTTCGGAAGCATTACCAGCATGCTGTAATTGCCCCGGCCATAATCGAGTTCTGTCATTTGCAGGAGATCATTCTCCATGTACTCAATAGTATCTTTCATGTTCATCATATCCACGATTTTCGTTGTGCCGCCGGGCAGGATGAAAGTTTCGCCAGTAGTGCTTTCCGGATCGAATTCCTTTTTCCACAAACCGTTAAAATAAATGGCATTGATCAGGAACATGACATCGTCAGGATTGATATAATCTACTATTGACGGGATCTTTCCGTGAGTGTTATCAGAAACCCAGTTGTTAATGATATCCTTGGCATCGGGAGAACTGAAATCCAGCTCGGAGATCTCTGCATTGTAATACTGTTGATTGATATCAAGGAATCCCTGCTCAACATCGAAACCCTGGCGATACCATATCGAATTGGCAATTTCCATGATCACCTTTTCATCCACACT
>CAZWFM010000046.1:0-10069 GCA_964633185.1 uncultured Bacteroidales bacterium
ATGAATGGACACCTGATACAGGAGAACTTTCTCCAACTCTGAAATTGAAAAGGAGCATAATCAGCAATAAGTATAGTGAGAAGATTTCTCAAATTTTCGAAAGGAATTAATTGTTGTTTATTGAATGGAAAATTGCTCCGGGAATGATTAATTTCTGGATTTCATAGCATTGTTTTCGCTACTATTTCACTGAAAGCTACCAATCATCGGGTATGATATAAAAAACGGAATGCAAATAAAAAAGGCTGCCTAACCAATAAGGCAGCCTCATCAAAGTTAATTTCAAAAACCTATTTCACAATTAACCGTTGTGTTTCAGTGTTGGAACCTTTTGTAACCGATATATAATAAATACCGGCACTGCAACTCGTCAGATCAAGTGGTGTCGATCCGCTTAAAGTACCAGTATCAATAATCATACCTATGTTATTGAATATAGTATAGGTTACGATTCCGCTTTGTAATAAATTAACATATACTTCCCTATTCGAAGGATTGGGAGAAATGTCAAACAATTGGCTTCTGTTTGCATTTGATTCACTCAGTGCTGAAGGAGTTTCGCCTTCATCTGCCAGGCTTATTTCATCGAACAGCAGGTTGAAACTGTTGTTCAAATCACCGGCATCACCCCAGCATCCGGCTTTCATAACAACAAACCAAGCAGTAACTGAAGTTGTATCAGGAACAGGAAAGGTAGTTACTTCTGTAAATACCGAATCGCCTGAAGCTCCTCCGCCTATCCATTTGAACTGGAAATCTTCCTGGAATGTGCCGTCAAACCCTACTACCTTAAATGCATCATAAGGTGCTGCCATCCATACATTCATAGCATAAATATAATCTCCCTGTCCTGCCTGAAAGTCTTCTCCCTCAGCTGGTTCAGATCTCGAAAGAATAAGTTCAACCCATGCATTTGTCAGATCTGCATCCGAAGCATTTTTAAAAGCACCGGTAAAGGAATAGTTGTGACCGGGAGTAATCGTAACAGCCTGATAGACCTGAACCCCTGTTTGTCCATAGCTGTATATTTCAAGGCAGTTGCCTGCACCTGCCGAAGGAAAATCATCACCGAAATTGAATGTTACAGTACCTTCATCCGGTGCATCTGATCGCCATAAAGCAGTCCATGACTCTTCATTTTCCATGTTGCCGTCAGAAACCAATTCCTGGGCATTTGAAAAGACTGAAAGTATCAGAAAGGGTAGAATAAAAAGTATAAATTTCTTCATATCATTACGTGTATTTGATTAGGAATAAGTTTTAACTAAAAATAATCAGACTCTGGGGCTTTGACTTGTGGAAAATGTATATAAGTTGTGACTGTTTTGTTAACTGATGCAATTAAAATGATAGATTAAAAACATGCATTTTTAGATTACTAATGTTGCTTTCAGGGATCATTTTATGAAAAAGCCATCGGATACAGGGTAAGAATGTTCAATGTTTACAAAGATTGTTATTTGCCTGTGAAATGAAGTTGCCTAAATATATTCATAGCTTCAGAAATACTCATGAAAAGTACAAAGGATTATTGTTGGAAAATTGTAAGATCATGCATGAATATCGATGCGGTTTTATAATTTTAACAAAGAAACTCAGGTATTTTCAGTAAATTCATTTTCTGACCTGACACAAAAACCGGATAGATGAAAAAACAAAGAATACAAATAGTGAAAAAGCATTTTGGATCCTTTAAATATTTCATATCTATTTCTCAAGTAATTATTTTGATATTCGCCATGAATTGCGGCGGCAATAAAAACAATGAAGATAAGGAAACTTCAGGTATAACTTTCAAATCTGATCCTCAAAAAATTGAAAAACATGAAATTAAGACAATTGAAATAGGAGAGAAGGCATATCCTTTTAATCTCCCTGATGTGTCGGGAAGATTCTATACGCTGGAAGATTTCAGTGATGCCGATGTCCTTGTCATTGTATTTACATGCAATCATTGTCCTACTGCACAGGCTTATGAAGATAGAATTATCCGGTTTGTTAATGACTATAAGGATAAAAATGTAGCCCTGGTGGCTATCATGCCCAATAGTGAATATTCCTTATTACTCGAGGAATGCTCTTATTCAGACCTTGATGATTCGTACGAGAGCATGATTATAAGGGCAAAAGACAAAGGATATAATTTCCCCTATCTCTATGATGGAGATAATCATTCAGTATCTGTTCAATATGGTCCTACAGCAACACCTCATGCCTTTGTTTTTAATAAAGGCCGTGTATTGACTTACAAAGGAAGACTGGATGATTCGGAAAAACCGGGAACTGCTAATGCTGAAGATCTGAGGACTGCTGTAGATCAAACAATTCCGGGTGAAACTGTGAAAACACCTGTTGCCAAAGTATTTGGCTGCTCGATCAAATGGGCATGGAAAACAGAGTGGACAGACAAGGTTAACAATGAATGGAAAGAGAAGCCGGTAACTCTCGAAAAAATGGATGCAAAAGGGATCAGGGAGTTGATGAAAAACAATTCTGAAAAATTAAGATTAGTCAATGTCTGGGCTACCTGGTGTGGCCCCTGCATTATCGAATATCCGGAATTACTTATAATAAACAGGATGTATTGTACCCGCGATTTTGAATTTGTATCCGTCTCAGCCGATAAACCCGGAAACTCTGATAAGGTATTGAAATTTCTTGAAAACCAACATTCTGCAGTTCAGAATTTATTATTCGACAGCAAAGATAAATATGCTCTGATTGATGCGATTGATCCTGAGTGGAACGGTTCTTTGCCATATACCATGCTGATAGAACCCGGTGGAAAAGTTATTTATTCGGCTACAGGGGCTGTAGATCTGATGGAGCTTAAACGTGCAATTATTGAGCACCCGATGATGGGAAGGTATTATTGATTCCATGCGATGCCATATGAAACTCATTTTTTATTTTACTCTTATTACTATTTTTTTTATTATACCGGTACATTTCATGAATATGAGGGAAACAGGATCTTTCAGACTGCGCTTGGATATACTCCTGAAATGTACCGTGATGAATTTTTCAGATCGCATTTAGCAGGTGCAATAAACTGGGCAGCAGGCAAAGATAAATTCGAGAAGTAAAGAATTGATTTCCCTTAAACATTGATTGCATATTCCCGGAAAAAAATGAACGAAACAACTTTATTTACCAAAACTAAATTAAGCCCCCTGACACTTCGCAACAAAAGTATCAGAGCTGCTGCCTTTGAAGGAATGAGTTTGAATCATGAGGTCAGCCATGATCTTATCAATTATCATACTGCAGTAGCAAAAGGTGGTATTGGTATGACTACGGTAGCTTATGCTTCAATTAGTAAAAGCGGCTTATCTTTCAACCATCAACTGTGGCTAAGGGATAGCATCGTTCCGGGTTTGAAAAAATTATCCGACAGTGTGCATCATGAAGGTGCTGCACTATCAATTCAAATAGGACATTGTGGAAACATGGCCAATAAGCGAATTTCCGGAGGAAAGCCTATGGCCCCTGTGGGAGGCATTAACTGGTATCAATATTCAACCATACTAAACAATACCGGCACATGCAATTGCTATTATCTTTTTTAAGATTTTGATGCGATAAAAGTCTGATCAAATTTGGTGTTCTTTCTTATCTTTTCAAGGTTAAAAGCTATCTCCTGGTATCTGGATCTGACAAAACCGGCAACAGCTCTTTGTGTTGCTTTATCAATCTTTCCTGTTGTTCTGATCCCTGCAATTTTCTGAAATTCTATCAGTAAGGATGTGAAAATTTTTGAATCAGAAAACGCAGTTTCTTCACTGGCTATCCCTGATTTCTCAAATACGTATG
Organism: uncultured Bacteroidales bacterium; assembly: GCA_964633185.1. GTDB lineage: Bacteria > Bacteroidota > Bacteroidia > Bacteroidales > UBA10428 > UBA10428. The sequence continues at coordinate 3,814 of CAZWFM010000046.1, forward strand.
AGAACAAGTTAATATAATGTGTTGGATTATTCGTATCATCAGGAACAACGATCACATCTTCTGATGTTACTATATCCATCACAATCATTTCCATTTCGCATTGCAGGGCAATATATTCTTCATCATCAGGCTGAAGAATCAGAATCTCCTCCTTAATATTTTTTGAGGTATGTATTTTGTTGAGGTATTCAGGGAATTTTGAAACAAAAATGTCTTCGTTGATAAAAACATTATTCGTTGTTGCATATTCTGTACCCTGAGTAAGGTGCAACATAAAAGTAAATATTGAATTGGTCATAAGAAATTCGAAACGTGCCCTTAGTTTTGCCGATTTTTTTATGTTCGTTTCTTTTGTAAGCTTAACTGTGAACTGCTCAAGAGAAGGAACATCAAAATAGGATGGTTCAAAACCGTACTTATAGGCATCCTTTAACAGATCGAGAATATCTTCCGCTTGTTCAGTCAATTCATTGCCAAACGTCCAAACGGGAGTATAATTATTGTTCTCATAAAAATTGCAAATTAAAGGAGCTGACTGCAATTCAATACCGTCCAGCCAGACTACCTTATTCCCGCATCCTTTTAAGCTTGTTTGAATCAATTCTATAGTATAAAATGCATATTCTGTATCATTCGCCAGGGCATTTGTGTTACATTCCGCCAGGCATAAAGAAAAACTTAAGAGGCCAAGAAATAATAATGTCAGATACAAATTGCTTTTGCGGACAGTTTTTTCGTTGGTATTTTTTTTCGTAGTTCTCATGATGCAAAATTTTAGAACATCATTATGTTTAGTAATACGATGCATTGATTTAGAAGTGATTTTTATTCCACGAAATTGCTTAAGTATTTGACAAACAATTTATTATTAGCTTACGTCATCACTTATTGGTTATCAGGCTCACCGAAAACAGGTAACATTCCTCACCATAAATAACAGAATAGTACTATCCATTGCAGTATCTTTTAAATTTTTGTCTTTCTGCTAAGTATACAGGACGGGCAGTTGTGTCTTTTGAAACATTATAATTTGTTTTGCTTTTTTTTATCTTTAGATCCATTGCAAAAACGTTAGTATTCATTTAATTCTGCACAAATGAGAACAATCAGACTCATCATTCGCTTATTCGGAGTTACATTGATCATTTTGGGATTCAATTCCTGCAAAAAGGACAAAAATGATGTAAAAAAGAAATGCAATGGGGAAGAGTTCACATGCACTTTCAGTTACAGTGACGGAACATCCTATTCATACAGGTATTGTGAAGATGGATGGTATATATATAATGACAATGGGAACCTGATAAATGTTTATTATAACTCTGATTATACAACTTATTGGTACGAATACAAACAGGAATGGATGAACGATGATGCTTCAGACAATGATCTGAATTGCATATTCTAGTGTTTTGCTCATTTTTTTCCTGCAATCTGGTCTCTTACATTGCATTACCCTGCCTGCTGGTTCAATTCCTCCCAGCTGTCGGTGAGGTATCATTAATTTATATTGTATCAGTTTATTTTACATAATAGGAGTGTTGTATTCCGCGTTTATTAGTCAATGTAAAACAGTTTATGAAAAAATCCTTGTTTTTATTGTCGTTATACTTGATGTCGTATTCGGAAAAAGACCGGTATTATCCCATGATAGATGATGTAAAAGCTGCCAGTGAGGTGAGTGCATCCCAACTCTATAGATGATGTGGACGGAGATGGCACCATCGAAATTATTATCTCGTTGAAAGATGTGCTGGGTAACGGGGAAGGCGGAGTACAGATCTGGAAAGTAGAGTCAGCGCAAAGAAATGTTACTGACTGGCCTACAGGAAGGGGAAATTACCTGTGTTCGGGGGAATTTTGCCCGATTAAGGAATAGCCATTAACAGTATCGTTTATGCTTTTCCAGGCAGACGAACAGTAAATGTACTGCCCTTCCCCGGTTTGCTTTCAACGAAAATGAGTCCGTTGTGCTTATCAATGAATTCTTTGCAAAGGATCAATCCCAGGCCTGTACCTTTCTCCCCTTCAGTATCCTCGGTTGATACGGATTTGTCGATCCTGAAAAGATCAGGAATGACATTTGCAGGAATTCCTCTGCCGGTATCGGAAATACGAATTATTGAATCACCTTCTTTGTTTTCACAGGTTATTTCAATGATTCCTTTTTTTGGAGTAAATTTTACCGCATTACTTAAAAGGTTACGAATAATAGTATCTATCATATCAGCATCGGCAAAAACTGAAAAATCTTTCGATATCTGTGTTTGAATTTTTATTTCTTTTTTCTTAATATTTTCCCTTTGCAATAAAATATTCGCTTCGGCAATTCCCTTAATATGCAATTCAGAGGGCTGAAATTTTATTCGTTCTGATTGCGACCGTGACCAGAGTAATAAGTTCTCAAGCAGATTGTATAACGATCTTGATGAATTATATATCGCTTCAGTAAATGTCACCAGTTTTTCTTTTGTAAGTGAATCTATTTTAATTAGCAGCATCTCACTAAATCCAATAATCGTACCAAATGGATTTTTCAGATCATGTGCAATGATGGAGAAAAACCTGTCCTTTGTACTATTCAGTTCTTTCAGTTTTTCGTTCGCCAAAGCCAGATTTTCTGCCTGTTTGGTAAGTTCATCCTTCTGAGATATTAATTCTTCTGTCTGTTCTTCTATAAGATTTGTACGTTCTTCCAGGAGTGAATTCGTTTCATTCAGAGTACGTGTTTGTTCTTTGAGCAGGATATTGTTTCTGGATAGCTGAGCAGTTTTTTCATCCACCCTTTTTTTAAGAAGCAGTTTTTGCTTTTTCAGCGTATGTACACGCATTAAATAGAATGCATAAAGACTTGTTATAATAATAAAAACAAACAGGATTCTGAACCACGTTGTTTGCCAGAAAGGAGGATTGATATTGATTTTAAGGTTTGTGCTGTTTTTGGATTCAGTTCCACTACTGGATATGGCTTTTACATAAAACGTATATTTACCTGGTTTAAGTCCTGTATAAGATGCTGTTCTGAGTTGTCCGACAAAGTTCCAGGAGTCTTCAAGTCCTTCCATAAAGTATGCATAGTTGACTTTATCCTGCCTGAGATATTCAAGAGCAGCATAATTGAGACTTATAAAGTTCTGATTATAACGAAGAGTGATTTCTTTGGTAACAAGGATATTTTCTTTTAACGGAGAATCATCACCAATTTTAACTTTTTTATTAAACAGTTTCAGATCAGTAATCACCACTTCAGGAAATTCATTAGTGACTTTAATACTATCAGGGTAAAACGATGTTATGCCCTTAACTCCGCCAAAAAATAGTTCTCCAGTTTCTGTTTTCAAACATGATTTATAAGCAAACTGATGACTCAGCAAACCATCAGCATCAAAATAGTTACGGGTTGTTTTCCGTATAGGATCATATTTGCATAATCCACTGGAGGTACTTATCCACAGATTACCGGTCCTGTCTTCAAGAATCCCTTGTATTATATTGTTGGGTAATCCATCATCCATTGTTATATGGATAAATGTTTCCTTTTCCGGATCGAAACAATTCAGTCCTTTAAGTGTGCCTATCCATAAATTTTCCCCGGAATCTTCGTATATATAAAGAACACCTTCAGAATTCAAGGATGTCGGATCATCAGTAACAGGACGGAAATTCGTGAAGGTAGAATCCTCTTCGTTAAATCTGTCGAGTCCCGAACCTGAAGGAGCAATCCAAATACTGTGCTTGCTATCTTCATAAATATAGTAAATTGTACTTCCGGCAGTTCCCGAACCGTCGGTTTTCTCCATCGGGAACTGGTAAAAGGATCCTGTTTTTTCATGATAGAGGTATAATCCCTGACCCAGTGTGCCGACCCATATTCTTTGTTTACTGTCTTCAAGAAGACACCAGATACTGGGACTTGAAACGGAAGAGCCAGATTCCTGGTATGGAAAAAAAAGCTTTACCCTGCCGCTTGCCGGATCATACATGTTTAATCCGTCCAGGTAAGTACCAATCCAGATTCTGCCTTTGCTATCTTCGAGCAGAGATGCTATTACATTGCTGTTGATTTTTTTATTGATGGGTGGATTATTTGCTATCCGATACCTGCCGGAAGATTCGGGAAAAAGAATATTAATGCCGCCGCCATCGGTCCCGATCCATATCTCTCCGTTGGTTCTTTCTATTAACGAGAGCACCGAACTATTGGATAATCCCAGATTATCGCCAGTCCTGTAATAATGCTCAAAGTAGTTGCTTCGGATTGTAAAGTAATTTACACCCCCCAGGTAATTACCGACCCAGTATATATCCTCCGGATCCCTGTAAATGGTATAAACCTGATCGTTTGATAGTGTGGTATTATTATTGGCTTTATACATGTAATGAGTAAAATGTCCTTTTTCAAAGTTAAAAAGATCCATTCCGCCGTGATCGGTTGTAATCCAGAATAAATGATCCTTATCTTCAAGAATATCTGTTATTGAATTATTGCTCAGGCTGTTTGTGTTTGGATTATACGTAAAGTGAAGAAACATTTTCTCATCCTGGTTATAGATATATAGTCCAGATTTTTGAGTGCCGATCCAGATCCTGTCATCTGAATCAATATACAGTTTATCAGTATGAATACTTATCGGATTGCCAATAAAACGCTCAGTATAACGGATCGTTGTAAAAACATCCGATACTGTATCCAGCCTGTTAAGCAATCCGTTGTTGGTTAAAACCCACAAAAAACCTTTGCTATCCTGGGCTATTGAAGAAACAAGGTTTGAACTGATGCTACCTCTTATTCCATTTGCCTTATACGCTTTAAAAAGACCTGTCGAGGAGTTGTATCTATATAAACCTTCCCTCAGGACAGCTATCCATAAATTGTTGTTTTTATCAATAAACAGATCTTTTACCATCAGATAAAAATGATTGCTATCTGCAACAGCGTAAGGCTCAAACCAGTCAGACTTATAGTCGTAACGATTCAATGTACCATTGGCTGTGGCTATCCAGATATTTCCCTGTGCGTCTTCAACCATATCGGAAATCCAGTTACCTGTTAATGAATTCGGATCATCCGGATCATCCTGGTAAATAGTAAAGGAGTACCCGTCGTACCTGTTTAATCCGTTATGTGTACCTATCCACAAAAATCCGTGACTATCTCTTAAAAAACAGGTGACTATATTGTCAGATAAACCATCCTCCAGAGAAAGATGATTAAATGTGATTTGCTTACTGATTTGTCCGTAAACAGGTTGATAAACCAGGAAAAGAATAATGATCAGAAACAATAAATGTATCCTGGGATGTATTCTTTTCTTTGCGGTATTAACTGACATTATATTTCCTCCGTAACGTTTCATTGATCATTCAAGTTAGTGAATTATCTGAAGTTATTATTAGAAAATAGTAAAAAGTATACTGATTATTATTAACCGAATAACTTGGTGCATAGTGTTTTGGGTGAACCTCCATCTTTTCTTATATTAAATCAGGAATTTGCTTTTTGATCGTATAGTGCAATTTATATTCTCAATGCAACAGTACAAATACTCATCAAACTCCATACAATGCTTATTTGCTGAGTATTAAGAGAATATGATACGATATATTTATATATCGTTTTATGTAAATCAGGATGTTATTTCAATTATAATGTAATGAAAACAACCGGAAAACCCTTCACAACAAGGTTACAAAACACAATAATTTGCATTAATGAAGTGCCGTTGGTATACCCTCGTTAGATGCATATGGTGAGGGAGACTTATCCGGTTCCGATATTCATTTTACAATTACAGATCCGGAAAGCCCTGAACTTGCCGTGTATGCAATTGGAGCAGTTGAAGATGAAAATCATATTAGTGGCACTTGGACTGAAAATGGCCCGTTTTACGGCACCTGGAGAGCAGTAAGGAAATAATTGTCAGAAGATAAAAATTCTTATAAATTATGCTTCATACCTAACCGTTCGGTATGAAGCATAATAAAAAATTCATTAACTATTCCTTGATAATCTTGCGAATCACTATCTGATCTTTGATTTGTATTTTAAGCAAATAAATTCCGGATGGCAGATCACTGATACTCAAAGTTTTTTCATAACAGTCATTAAGAATGAACAATTCTCTTCCTGTAATATCTGTAAATGAGATGTTCATCTCTTTGTCTGATAAAATAGTAAATGCATCTTTCACAGGGTTAGGAAATATGTGTATTTGATTTTGTATACTTTCCTGTATTCCTGATGGAATATCGTATG
>CAZWFM010000047.1:0-10007 GCA_964633185.1 uncultured Bacteroidales bacterium
TCCCGCCTTGAAAAAATGCGTTAAGAAAATCAATGAATGAAGCGTTAAAAAAGAATGTCGAACTGCATTGGGAGCGGTTCGAAAATATGGAATATGCGTTGGAGTTGTTTAGCAGCTTAGTGATTTATTAGTTGATGAGTTTACAGAATGGAACTTGAAATCCGCCTACGTATAACTACGGCGGGTAAAGCTTGCGACTAGAAATTCGGTTGATTGAAGATGTTAAAAAATGCCAAACTTACTGTGAAAAGCAAACACATTGAAAAATACATTTTTGTTTCATTTAAAATATTGTAAATTTGCGCGATATTTTGCACAGGGATGAAGGATTACCAAAAATTCATTATTGCCGGGATCGTTTTTGTTTTTATCATTGGCTGCAGTGGATACGAAAGAGTACTTAAAAGTTCTGATTATAAGCTAAAATATTCAGAAGCTCTCCGGTATTATAATAAAGAAAATTATTCGCGTGCGGCAGCACTATTTGACCAGATAGCTCCTGTCCTAAGAGGAACAGCCCAGGCTGATACTGTATATTATTACCAGGCTATGAGCTATTACTATCAGCATGACTATATACTGGCCGGACATTATTTCCGAATGTTTACACGTACATATGGTGCAAGTCCCTTTGTTGAAAATGCTGAATTTATGGGAGCCTACTGTTATTATATGCAATCACCCCGACCGAGCCTCGATCAGACAAATTCAGTACAGGCAATTCAGGCATTTCAGCTTTATTTGATCAAATATTCGGATAGTGAAAAAGCGAAACAGGTGGAAGACTATCTAAATGAATTAAGAAACAAATTGGTTGAAAAATCCTACATGTCAGCAAAATTGTATTTTGATCTGGAAGATTACAAGGCATCCATTGTAGCTTTGAATAATAGCCTTTTTAAATTTCCGGATACCAAATACAGGGAAGAAATTATGTTTATGCTGGTGAAGTCAAGTTATATGCTTGCATTTAAAAGTGTAAGATCAAAACAAAAGGAAAGGTATCAGGATACAATTGATGAATACTATTCATTTGCATCCGAGTATCCTGGAAGTAAATATATTAAAGAAGCCAAGCGATTTTACAGCAATGCGGTAGATTTTCTTGGTGATGATCTTGATACAGTGAATGAATCAATAGAAAATTAATTAATATACTATGGATTATAAGAAGTCAAAAGCCCCTGTAACTACTATGACAAGGAACACAACAGATTTTGAAGATAAAGTGGGGAATATTTATAAAGCTGTTGTTATTGCTTCAAAGAGGGCAAACCAGATCAGTGTGGAGATCAAAGAAGAGTTGAACAGCAAACTGGAAGAATTTGCCAGTTATTCTGATAATCTGGAAGAAGTTTTTGAAAACAGGGAGCAAATAGAAATATCCCGTTTTTATGAACGTATGCCTAAAGCATCGCTTATTGCTCTGGACGAATTTGAGAACGATCAGATCTACGTTCGCCACCCGGAAGAATAAAATGATAACATCCCCATGCTAAAAGGGAAAAAAATATTGATCGGTGTAACCGGTAGTATCGCAGTCTACAAGGCTGCTTTTCTTATAAGATTGCTTATTAAGCAAGGCGCAGAAGTAAAAGTTGTGATGACAGAACTGGCGAAAGAATTCATTACACCATTGACTTTAGCTACTTTATCCAAAAACCCGGTTCTTATTGATTTTTTTGATCCTGAAAATGGAGACTGGAACAGCCATGTTGACCTTGGCAACTGGGCCGATGCCTTTCTGATCGCTCCTGCAACTGCCAATTCGATAGCGAAGTTAACCCATGGAATAGCTGATAATTTGCTTCTTGCTACCTATTTGTCAACCAAATGCAAGATATTCATTGTACCGGCAATGGACCTGAATATGTTGAATCACATCACTACCCGTGAAAATATTCAGAGACTGAAGGACAGGGGAGACATGATTATTGAACCTGCATCGGGAGAACTTGCCAGTGGCCTTGAAGGCAAAGGACGAATGGAGGAGCCTGAAGAAATTGTTAAAATACTGGAGAGCTTTTTTAAAGGAAAGTTAACCGAAAAAAAAAACGAAATAAATAAGCTTTCAGGGAAAAAAGTTCTTGTTACAGCTGGGCCGACTTATGAACATTTCGATCCTGTGCGTTATATAAGCAACCATTCAACCGGCAAAATGGGATTTTCTGTTGCTGAAGCATTCGCCCGTTCCGGTAGTGAGGTATTCCTGGTAAGTGGTCCGACAAATTTATCTGTACCTTCCTCGATTGCTCATTCCTACCAGGTTCAAACATCCGATGAAATGTTCAACCTGTCAAAAAAAATATTTAAAACTGTTGATATTGCTGTATTTTCTGCAGCTGTCACTGATTATAAACCAATTCATTCGTCTTCACAAAAAATAAAGAGAAAGTCTAAAAAGATGGATATCAATTTAATAAAAACTGTTGATATTGCATTTGAATTAGGAAAAAGAAAGAAGGATCAATTTACAATTGGCTTTGCCCTTGAAACAGAAAATGAGACAAACAATGCGAAGAAAAAACTTGTGAAGAAGAACTTCGATTTAATTGTACTGAATTCTCTGCAGGATAAAGGAGCAGGTTTTGGATATGATACCAATAAAGTTACTGCTATTGACAAAGACAATAATATCTATAAATTCGGGTTAAAGACTAAAGATGATGTTGCTTTTGAAATTTTGCAGCTGGTAAATAATAAAATCCAATAAAATGAAATACTTCAGGTATCCCATACTATTATATTTTCTTCTGGTAATCTGCAGGGGGTATTCTCAGGAGCTCAACTGTAATATTTCTGTCAGCACCTCAAAAATTCAGGGAACAAACAAGCAAGTATTCATAACCCTTCAGAAAGCGCTTTCAGATTTTATGAATAGTACTGTATGGACAAGCAATGTATTCGAAATGAACGAGCGGATAGAATGTAATTTTTTATTCAATATTACAGAAGAAAAGAGTACGGGTTCGTATGTAGCCACGCTGAACATACAATCACGGAGACCTGTGTATGCTTCTTCATACAATACAGTTATGTTTAATTATGTTGATAATGATATTGCATTTGATTATCTGGAAAATGATCCTCTTGAGTTTTCTGAAAACACTTATATCTCTAATCTTACATCAATTTTAGCGTATTATGCATACATAATTATTGGTCTCGATTATGATTCTTTTTCAATGCAGGGAGGTACTCCATATTTTGAAAAGGCTGAAAAAATTGTTAACAATGCACAATCATCCGGTAGGACAGGGTGGAGAGCTTCTGACAGCAGAGGAAGGACAAACAGGTATTGGTTGATCAATAATATTCTTGATCAGGAATACAAACCTTTAAGGGAGTTTACTTATAAATATCACAGACTTGGGCTGGATATGATGGACAAAACCCTTGAGGGTGGTCGAATGACAATTAAAGAATCCATCATCGAACTGGAAAAATTCTACAATTCAAAACCGGACCCTTTTATGCATTATTTTCAGGTTGTAATGGAATCAAAATCCGATGAGATTACACAAATATTCTCCAAGGCTTCTGATGAAGATAAACGCCGGATATTGAATATCATGGTCAAAATTGATCCGGCCAACTTATCAAAATATGATGGATTGAAATAATCAACCATCTTTGTTTGATAACATGTTCATATTAAATCTTTGGGATAAATAGACCAACTTATCAGAAATCCATAGTTTTGTTTTAATAAATTGTAACCAATGCTCAGTTCAATCTTTATTGATAATTATGCTCTGATCGATAAGCTTGAAATGAATTTTCATAAGGGTTTGTCTATTATTACCGGTGAAACAGGAGCAGGAAAATCAATACTCATTGGTGCACTGGGTTTGCTCCTGGGAAAGAGAGCTGACACTTCAATTCTAAAAGACAGAAGCCGAAAATGTGTAGTTGAAGCTGTATTCCAGGTCAATGGTTACAATCTTGAGGACTTCTTTCGGAATCAGGACCTGGATTATTCCAATGAGACACTCATAAGAAGAGAGATCGCCAGCAGTGGCAAAAGCAGAGCTTTTATTAATGATACCCCTGTGAATCTTAATGTTCTTCAGGAGCTTGCATTGCATATGGTTGATATACATTCCCAGCATCAGAATTTGTTATTAAATAATGAGGCATATACATTGTATATCATTGATTCTTATGCAGGAACATTTCCTCTTCTTCAGGAATACAAAGTGTTATTTGCAGAGTATAAGCAATTAAAACAGGAATATTATCATGCCCGTGAATCATATCATTCTGATAAATCAAATCTTGATTTTCTCACACATCAGTTTAATGAGCTTAGAGAAGCAGATCTGAAAGAGAATGAATTGAATGAGCTGGAAGCTGAATACAAACTATTAAGTCATGCCGAAGAAATAAAATCAAGCCTTACGGAAGCAACAAATCTTCTTGAAAATGATGAAGCAGGAGTAATAAAAAATCTGAAAAGCATGAAAGATTCTCTTGCAAAAATAAGTGAACACATGCCTGAGGCTGAGGAAATTGCAAAAAGAATTGATTCGGCTTATATTGAGCTTAGAGATATTGCAGGTGAAATTACAACTCAGGATGATAGAATTGAATTTGATGATGAAAGATTACTAATGGTCACCGATCGAATGGATCAGCTTTATTCCTTATTGAGAAAGCATAAAACGGAGACCATACAAAACCTTATTGACCTTCGAATTGACATAGACAAAAAACTTCAGAAATACTCAACAGGTGATTTTGAGTTGGGGAGATTATCAAAAGAACTGGAAGAAAAAGAAAACCTTGTGAATACAAAAGCGGAGGATCTGTCAGAAAAGCGAAGGAAAATTTTTAATGAATTTGAGAAAAAGGTCATTGCCCTTTTGACAGAACTTGGTATGAAAAATGTTCAGTTTTCTATTCAGAATGAGATCACAGAACCTACTGAAACAGGGATAGACAGAATTCAATTTCTTTTTTCTGCAAATAAGAATATGCCGGTCCAAAGCATTGCTAAAATTGCCTCTGGCGGCGAACTTTCAAGAGTAATGCTTGCCATTAAATATCTGATTTCAAATTCTTTTGGTTTGCCAACTATTATTTTTGATGAAATTGATAGTGGTGTTTCCGGAGAAATTGCCGATAAGGTTGGTAACCTGATCAAGCAAATGGCAGGCAATATGCAGGTAATCAATATTACTCATCTTCCTCAGGTAGCAAGTAAAGGAGATCATCACTATCTTGTCTATAAATCTTCAGTTGATGCCAAATCTGCGACATTTATTAAACTTCTGGATGAAAAGGAACGGCTCAATGAGATTGCAAAGATGCTAAGTGGTGATTCCGTTAGCGGAGCTGCCATTGAAAATGCAAAAGTCCTTCTGAATCAACAATGATTGAATTCAATGGCTTGCTCTCGAATTAATTTAAAATTGTTCTAAATAACTTTATACTTTTTACAACTTGCAATATCTTTGCAAGCTGCAAAATAAAATGAAAATCTGATCATGGCATACAATTTATTATCTGGTAAAAAAGGAATTATTTTTGGCGCACTGAATGAACTGTCAATTGCCTGGAAAATTGCGGAACGTGCATATGAGGAAGGTGCTGATTTTGTTCTGACAAATACACCTGTAGCTTTGCGTTTTGGCACACTTGACAAATTGGCAAAAAAATGTAAAACCGAAGTTATACCTGCTGATGCAACCAATGTAGAAGAAGTGGAGATCCTAATAAAGAAAACGATGGAAAAATACGGAGGAAAAATTGACTTTATTCTGCATTCCATCGGTATGTCGCCCAATGTGCGAAAGGGTCTTGCTTACGACCGTCTAAATTATGATTACTATCAAAAAACGCTCGATATATCAGCTCTTTCTTTCCATAAGGTGCTTTATGTGTGCCGGAAACTGGACGCCATAAACGATTGGGGTTCAGTGGTTGCGCTTTCCTATGTGGCAGCGCAGAGAACTCTGTATGGATACAATGACATGGCCGATGCAAAATCATTGCTTGAATCCATTGCCCGCAGTTTTGGATACATTTATGGTCGTGATAAGAAAATAAGAGTGAATACTATTTCTCAGTCACCTACTATGACTACAGCAGGCAGTGGAGTGAAAGGGATTGACAGACTGATTGATTTTTCTGACAGGATGTCTCCATTAGGAAATGCAACTGCCGGGGATTGTGCTGATTTTTGCGTGACTTTATTCTCTGATCTTACCAGGAAGGTAACAATGCAAAATCTTTTCCATGACGGAGGATTTTCCAGCATGGGTATGAGCCTGAAAGCCATGACCCAATATGATAAGAGTTTCAGAGATTGTCCGGGAGACGGGGATTAGAATTTACAGTCGAATACCCATAACCAGAACGTCATCTACCTGTTCCTGGTACTTTTTCCAGTTTTCAAAGTTGTTATCCAAAATACTACATTGAGTATTCATGTTAAACTCAGAAATTCTGATCAGAGTTTCTTTGAATGACTTGCGCATTAATTTTCGGGATTCTTCGCCGCCAAACTGATCGTAATAACCATCTGAAAACAAATAAATACAATCGCCTTTCTCATAACTTATCTCCGTGCAGGAGAAAGAACTCATATTATCGTGAATGCCAATAGGCATTTTATCCGGTTTGTACTCAATCAATTCTTTATTTCTTACGAGTATCAAGGGATTGTATGCACCGGCCCAGTGTATTTTCCGGTTCTTCCTGTCAATATTACATAAGGAAATGTCCATGCCGTCTTTTGTGTCGGAATCTTTTCCTTTTTGCTGAAGGGCATGAATTACATTTTCCCGCAGTTGATCTAATATTTTTCCGGGATGAGTAAGACCTTTTTCCAGCACAATTTCATTTAAAAACCGAATCCCCAGCAAACTCATAAACGCTCCGGGCACTCCATGACCTGTGCAATCTGCAGCGCATACCAATAAATTTGAGTTTTGTCTGCCAAACCAGTAAAAGTCGCCACTAACTATGTCTCTTGGTTTGAAAAGAATAAAGTTATCATGCAATGAATCCAGGATATCCCTGGGCGGAAGCATTGAACTTTGTATTCGTTTTGCGTATTGAATGCTATCGGTAAGTGAATCCTGCTGGATCTGAATTTTTAACAAGAGCGATTCTTTTTCCCGGTTTGCCTTTTGGGAAAGTTTGTAGTTTTTTAAAATGATAACGGTAATAATTAATATCAGTAGTAAGGTGGCAATGGAGAAATTTCGGACAATTTTCTGGTTCTTGATTTTTGTTTTGTATAGAATTTCTTCCTGCAATCGCTTATTCTCGAGTTCAAGCTGTTTTTTGTCAAATTCAGATTGCATCTCCAATTGCGTAATGTGTTTTATATTTTCCTCATTTAAAATTTTGTTCTCAGCGCTATCGTATTGGATATAATATTCTAAAGCCAGCTTATAATTGCCATTGTCCCGATGAATTTCATACAAATCATAGGATGAAGTGCGAATTATACTTAATAAATTAGTCTCCTTGCCTATTTGATATGAAGCTAAAAAATTTTCTTTAGCCTTTGATTTATTCCCTAAATTTTTCCAGCATGCACCAATATAGTCATGTGTAAGAGCAATGAGTCTGTTTGCATTCAGCGATTTTGCATATTTCAAGCTTTCATCGAGATACCCTAAAGCAATAGTATAATTTGAGTCTATCATGTAAGTCCACCCAAAATTGTTGTAAGCATAGGCAATGTTATACAGGTCATTAAATTGTTTACTTAATATAAGCATTTCAGTTAATAAAATTCTGGCACTATCAGTTTTATTCATTTCAGAATAGCTGGCGGCGATATTATTCAATGGCGTCAGCAGAACATCAGTTTTATTAAGGGATAATAAAATGTTGTAAGACTTTCTGAAATAGCTTATGGCTGTAATGTATTCTTTTTTATTCTGGTAAACAGATCCAATATTGTTCAATGTCATGGCCAGATCCAGGCTGTCTTTATTTTTTTCAAAAATGGGCAATGCCATGAAATAGTATTCCAAAGCTTTGTCGTTGATATTACGTTCAGAGTATATTACAGCTATATTACGCATGGTTATGGCAGTGTAATTATCTATCGCCAGGGATTTAAATCTTTCAAGGTTGTTTTCAAAGAGGACCAGTGCAGTATCATAATTGCTTTGGTTTACATAATAGATTCCAACCACATTATTGGCTAAGGCAATTCCATAATTATAATCCAGACGCTTACTGAGTTTAAGACCTTTCTCTGCTATTAACAACGATTTTTCAGGATCTGTATACCTTAAATCATAAGCCACTTCAGCCCATCTAAGAGCTTTAACGGTATCATTAACCAGTATATCTATTGTATGAATAAGACTATCAGTATTATCGGTTTTTTGTCCCGATAAAGTTGAAAGATATATTGCCAGGAACAACATTATGAAAAACAAGTTCTTCATATACGTAAATGTATTAAAATTTTATATTCGTTCTAAATTTCCTGTCATGCACTTACAGTTGATCCTTATTCTCCTCTTCTTTATTTTTCCTGTCTTTGTTATATTTCTCACAGGGAAAAGCAAACTGGCAAATCGTATCGGAGTAATTATTATAGTATATGGTTTTGGACTTTTCATCGGGAATGTTGGTATCATACCAACTGCCGGCAACTACTTAAAGGATTATATTGCAAATACAAATGGTGTGAATTTATCAGATGTATTTCAAAAAACAAGATTGAAATTTGATCTCCGCTACTTTCCTTTAGCATTTACTGTAATTCAATTGTAGTATTTTATCAGGAATATATGAATTTCTTGTCTTCTTCAAGAGCTTATCTGGTGCAAGTTTTGCTATATTTTTTAAAAATATACAATCTATAACTTACAAGTAGATAGGAGCTTATAAAGTAATTGTGAATGTATATTTATGCATTGTAAATATTTATACATTCTATTTGTCTGTTTGTAAGCCAGTTAATTCATTCTTCTTTATTTTTTTTTTTAATATTTTTTTTTAGTTTTGATTCACGGATAGCTTTTAATAAAGCTATTTCAGAAGTATTAATTATATTGTTAACCTATTATAAACCTAAAATTTTTATCTATGAAAAGAATTGCAAGTATTCTTGTATGTCTGGCATTTCTAGGCTTAAATGCCCTTGCACAGGACATACAAATTACGGGTAAGGTTACCAGTCAGGACGATGGCAGTGCGCTGCCAGGCGTTTCGGTTACGGTGAAGGGTACTACATCTGGTACTTCCACTAATATTGATGGTGACTTTTCACTCCGGGCTCCTTCGGATGCTACGCTGGTTTTCAGTTTCGTTGGTATGGTTACACAGGAAATTGGCGTGAACGGACAATCTGTTATCAATGTATCCATGGAAACTGAGTTAGCTTTGATGGATGAAGTCATTGTGGTCGGCTATAATGCCATGACCCGTGCTTCATTTGTGGGCTCATCTAGTGTGGTAAAATCTGAAGAAATTGCCAATAGGCCGGTATCGAGCTTTGACAAATCGCTTCAGGGAATGGCCACCGGACTTCTTACATCTACTCAATCAGGAACTCCCGGATCATCTACCGATGTTATTATTCGAGGTATCGGTTCGATAAATGCTTCGACCGATCCGCTTTACATTGTTGATGGAGTTCCAGTTGCGTCAAGTGATCTTTATGCATACAGGTTTTATACAACCAACCCCCTGGCTTCACTCGAGCCATCCGATATAGAATCGATAAGTGTCCTTAAAGATGCTTCTGCAACATCGATATATGGAGCACGTGCTTCCAATGGGGTAGTAGTGATCACCACAAAGAAAGGGAAAGAAGGAAAAGCAGTTTTCAATTTCAATGCCCAGGTTGGAAAAGCATCGAGAGTTACCGATAATTTTGAAGTTTTGAATGCTGAAGAATACAAAGAACTGATCTATGAGCAATGGGTAAATTCAGGTGTTAGTCCTGATGTTGCCTATGCCAATATTGAAGAAATGGGTGATATAGAAACCAACTGGCCTGATGAAGTTTTCCGTTCGGCATGGGATCA
>CAZWFM010000048.1:0-9913 GCA_964633185.1 uncultured Bacteroidales bacterium
CGTTTTCAGGATCAATAATGTAAGTTGAATACGGATTCACCCACATTTCTATTGTTAGGGTATCCGGGAGAACAAGATTTTCATTGAATTCAACATAATCATTAATTCCGTCAAATTCGAGAGCATAATTATTTACCTGCGCATGTAAACTTATTGAAAGAATAATAAACAAAAATACAATTGAACTTTTTTTCATTTTTATTGGATTTTAGGCATTAAACAAATTCTATGGTTGAACTATTGATTTACTTCTCTTTACTGTTGATTGTTTGGATATGGCTTATTCAAAACAATATCTTTATATTTTTGATGAGCGAACATTATAATATACAACTGATAAAGCATTAACCCTTAAGATGTTTTAAAACAAGGGTTTTAAAATAAACCAATGGGAATGTTTATATTGTTTCTATAATCATATAGATTGCAAACATATACCTTCTGATGAACTGCTATTAATGATGAAATCCTTTTAATAAATAGAACGGGATGCAGAGGGTTTATTCACTGGAGTCCTGCTGAAAATATCATTTGCAGCCGAATGGGGAATGGAATCAGTTTGATTGGGGAATTATGGATTTTTTCGTTAATTATCATCAGGTTTGCAGTTTTGAGAATTTTTAACTTACGGGGAAAAAGTATTAAGAATATATAAATAAGAAGTATAATTTGATTTTTAGTCACGGCATTTTTTTCTGTCAGTTAAAAAAAAGATGTATTTGAGAAATGAGTTTCAACATACAGCTCCAATAGGAGGAGAATTAAATTATTAATCAATCAGCTTTATCAGTTGCTGATCTGAAAACCCCGCATTGATGGCTTTTTGAAGGAATGATTTCGCATCTCTCAGGTTACCTTTCTTTTTATAATATAGGGCATAGAAATAAAACATATCCGGATTATCAGGTTCCAGAAGCCTGTATATGGATAACAATTTTCCTGCATTCTTCAGATCATTTGACTGCAAAGCCTTATTGCTTATGGAATAGCACATTATGCCAAGAAAAGCCTTTATTCTTTTGTATGCATAATTTCTGTAGCGATCTTTGTCTTTACTAATATTATTGTTCAGGCTGGAAATTTCAGTCTTCCACCATGAAAGGTCTTCAGCGAGTAAAGCTTTCATATAAGCGTCCCTCACAGACAACTCAAAACGAATGCTTTCCCGTAAATGATTCAATTCATTGTTGAATTCCTGGCTGTATTCAATTGAATTAACAAGAGATTGAAAAAGATTCGCATCTATTTCGTTGTGCAGACGTGTCATATTTTTAGCAATAAGCGAAGCACTCAGGAAATCATTATTTTTCCTAAGGTTTTCAATTTCAATTTTCTTGTTTTCTGCCAGTTCCTGGCCAAGTTCTTTGATGTTGATACATTTCCTGTTTCCGGCATCTTCATCAAGGATCAAAAAAGCGATTGCATCACTCAGAATTTTTGGAGAAGGCCATTCGTGTAATTCCTCTGATAGTTCGATGAACAAATTTCCGGGTGCCTGCTCGGGCTGAAAAAAGTACTGGGCTGTTTCAATAAAATTAAAATCCTGCATACCGGTGATTGCATAAACAGGTGCCCGTATAGTGATGATCTGATTTCTTGTGGCAAGAGCTCCACAGGCAATGACACCATTTACAATGTTTCGCTGACCGAAAGAAAGGGCCATACGGGCTCCACCTGAAAAACCTGCAAGAAAGAATGTTCCGTTAACCGGGTATTTTGCTATTACATCATCCTTAAGAATATGGATTTCTTCCAGATAATTCTCATAATTGTTTTTCAGAAGATCAGAAGCTGCAAGAATGCATTTGTATTTTTTGGCAGCCGGAATAAACCGGTGAAGAGCCGATTTCCCATCGCCATGAGGATCTACGATAAGAAGTAATGGAAGCCGGGAACAAGATTTCGCATTGCCGGGAATGTAAACCTCATAAGTATGATTTGCATTGCCGGAACAAGTATCCTGAAGAGAAAAAGCTTTGTTGGTTTCAATAATACTTCCGTTTTTTGAGCAGGAAAAAAACCCGAGGATAACAAGCAAATAGTGCAGGAGAAATATCCGGAGGCGGCTTGATTGTTTAAATTTCATGGGGCTGGCAGGAATTGGTTTAATGTGGTATAAGTTAGTAAAGATAATACAATATAGATTTTTTAGACAGAAGTTGAAAGAGATGGCTGGATATAT
The DNA here is from genome assembly GCA_964633185.1 of uncultured Bacteroidales bacterium. Lineage (GTDB taxonomy): Bacteria > Bacteroidota > Bacteroidia > Bacteroidales > UBA10428 > UBA10428. Next base: position 2,183 of record CAZWFM010000048.1, read on the forward strand.
CCGTTACCGGCCCCTGGTTACTTGTAAAGACATTGCATATAACATTTAATTTTCATTAAAACTGATACCGAATGCCTCTGCCTGGGATAATATAATTCTTAAAAAACACCCACTGATGGACTGGTTGGTTTGATGTCTCAGGGTATTGAGAAGGCAGTTCAGCGGGGAACTCGATGATTTCCTCAGGAATCGTCGTCAATTCAGTTCTTGTGATGGTAATATCTCCCTTCACTATTCCTCCGGCTAAAAATACATATTATTTTTATAAACGGGGGATGTTGTTTTATATAAATCCGTCATTGAAATAATACTGAAAGATGCAAGTATCTTATGGCTTTAGACCCGGGGATAAATGCAAAGATGTTACCTCTCAACCCGCAACATGAAACAGGCAACTTAAAACGTGGGGATAATAAATTTAACGAAGTAAACATCTGAAAACAGTGCCTGATCACATCACAGATATCTACTCAAATGATTCGTTGATCTATTAGTGTTTTATTTATGGTTTCACAATCATAGCTTTATTCCATAATTTTTGCCATGCTAAGTTCTGAGAAAGAACATATAACCGATCTTTATTTCTAAAGATTTGTTAATAATCCTTAACAAATCATATATGCATACAGGATCATAAGCATTAATAGTAATTTTAACTCTTATAGCAGGTATTTCATTATGGAATTACAGAGGGTATTCTCCTTTAAAAAAACAAGCTTTCACGTTTTGATTTGGATGTTGTTGTTTTTACTCAATTTTCTGTTTATTAAAAATTTCAGGATAAAAGTACACATCCTTTATCCTGTCTTTTTCTGGTTAATATACGCATTACTTTTTTATGTGAATTACATGGTACTGATGCCAGGATTTTTTTTTAAGAAAAGATTTGCTCTTTATATTGTTTTATCCCTTATTCTGTTCCTTGGGACATTCATCATAAAGGTCAACATAGAATCTGCCCAGATGCAGAAATTTATTAATGATCATAATGAAATGCCAGGTAATTATGTTCCCAGGTATTCTCAGGAACCTCCTCCGCCGAAAATAATTCCTGACAAAGGTCCATCAAATCAGTTAAAACCTGGAATCTTCAAATCCGTTTTGATGCGTGACAGAGGACCTTTTAGAGGAAGAGTGTTATTTCCTTTGTACGGCTTGATTCTTATCTATACAGCCAGTATCTCCATCAGTCTTATTCAAAAGTGGAAAATGGATGAAAAATACCGTTCTGAAATTGAAAAAGAAAACATTTTTAGCGAATTGTCCTTCTTGAAACAACAGGTAAATCCCCATTTCCTGTTCAATGCACTTAACAGCGTATATTCACTGACCATAAATTCTTCAAAACCTGCGTCTGAAGCCATACTTAAGCTGTCTTCCATCTTGCGTTATATGCTATATGAGACGGAGAACAAATTGGTAAAGTTACAGAATGAGCTGGATATCATAAACGATTATATTGCTTTACAAAAATTACGGTTAACGAAAAATGTTTCAGTAAACTTTGTCATAAAAGGCCATGCCGGAGATCTCCGGATAGCTCCGTTATTACTTTTGCCTGTTATCGAGAATGCCTTCAAACACGGGGCTGATAATGTGAACGATTCATTTATTGATATTGTAGTCATGATTTATGAAAATCAGGTTAAACTCAGAGTCAAAAACCAGATTGTAAATAAAAAAAAGGATAACAAAACCGATTCCGGTATCGGCATTAAAAATATTAAACGACGCCTTGACCTGTTGTATCCTGAAAACTATTCTCTGGTAATTGATCAGGGAGAGAAAATATATTTGGTTCAACTCAAATTAAACTTAGGTTCATGAAATGTATTGCTATAGATGATGAGCCATTGGCACTAAACATTATAAAAGATTTTTGCTCAAAGATCGATTTCATGGACTTGATCTCTTGTTGTACTAATCCGGTGGAGGCAGTAAAAGTGTTAAATCATCAGGAAATCGATCTCATTTTTCTGGATATTCAAATGCCAAATATAACCGGTCTTGAATTTATCAAGGCGATCGATAAACCTCCGATGATAATATTCACAACGGCGTATTCAAATTATGCCCTGGATGGTTTTGAATTGAATGCTATTGATTACCTGGTGAAGCCATTTGCATTCGAACGATTTTTCAGAGCTGTAAACAAAGCCTATGAAATGTTTTATTTAAGAAAGAATAAAAATATTCAACCGGCAACAACCGTTTCTCATCAAAACACTCAACGATATTTAATGATCAAGGTTGAATATAGTACTGTAAAATTGGAACTGGATCAAATTCTTTTTATTGAAGGCTTAAAAGACTATGTGAAAATATATTGCGGGATCAGGCCTGTATTAACCAAAACAACACTGAAAAATCTTGAGGAAAAATTACCACAGAATGAGTTTATTCGTGTACATAAATCCTATATAGTACAATTTTCTAAAATCAATTCTATCGAGAATAACCGCATTCTTATAGGAGAAAAGCGTATCCCTATAGGCAATCAGTATAAAACACAATTCTACAATGTGGTAGATTCAAAAAGGATTTAAGAAGGGGCCGTTTTTCGGATACAGTTAGTTAATTAAATCTGGGTTTTTGAAACCATATATCACGCATAGTGAAGTTTATATACATCAATGCATAATTTTCCTTTATCAACTCATTGCTGGTTGTTCCGAGACTTCCGAATTCAAAGGCAAGATTTATCATTGATTGTTCCCACTTAATGGGGATGCCAAATCCAAAACTTATTGCCATTGAATTAATGGCTTCATCCTGAATGATTAAATAGGTCTTATTGTAATTGACTCCCAATCTGTAGTATACTTTTTTTAATCCTTGATCTCTTCTGCTTTTGTAAGGGCAATATTCAATTCCTGCAGAAAAACGCTCACTGTCTCTGGTCTTTAAAAGCGGATTTGAGAATCTGTTATTGGCAGACCAATTTCTTTTTTCATAATCAATACCAACTTTTAGTTTCTCCTTTTTTTCAAGAGCAAGGCCAAAGCCATATTTTAAAGGGATAATGAACTTGTGTTTTTCCGGTGTTAACTTGAGTGAATCGTCAGAATACATGATATACATTTCATTGGATACATGCAGTTCTTTATTATTGCCAAATACAGCTCCAAGTGAATAATTCCAGTCGTTATGTTTCATTGTATACTGGGCGCCGTAATCAATATAATAACTATTTACCTTGCTCACTTCTTTAATGATATAGGTTATGTATTGATCAATGGTACTGCCTGTTTCGGTCTGAGTAATGGTACCCAGTATATAGGAAATATGAACTCCCACGGAAAGGTTTTTATAAGGACGGAAAGAATTCCCGAAATAAAATTTATTGATCCCTCCCGAACCTTCATAGGTTTTCAGATAATAAGACAAATCCCCTTCTACCATATCCGTGGTATTGATCTTGTATCCGACAGATGAATAAGGAGTTACCCCTATGCTTGTAGCCCACCATCTGCAAATCCTGAATCCCAAAGCAATATGATTCAGGTTGGCATTGTATTTTGTCTGTTTTTGGTTGTTCGTAATATACCTTGTATACCTGCCTGTAATGCCTGCTTCAAAAACAAATGATAAACTATCGATGCCCGAATAGGATGCAGGATTCATATTGTTAAGATAGCGATGAGATTTGAAAGCCAGCCCTGTACCCCCGAGTGCTCGGTTGGTGCCTGCTCCGAGATTCTCAATTTGCCCTTGTGCAAACATTGAATAAGGGGAAGATGTAGTTTGTCCGTATTCTTCAGGCATAAAAATGATCAGAACTATGAAAATAATAAAACATTGCCGGCACATAGAATAATCTTTTTTAGTACGTTACATAATAAATTCTTAACTGTGGCTTGGTGCTTTCATCTTCAAAAACAATCCGGTCAAAACTGCATAAATAATCCCTGTTTGAGAGGGTGACAAGCAATCCGTGCTCAGGATCAAAATAGGAATCCGATAGTTCATTATTTAGGAAATTCGTGACATCATACAGGTAGTATGTCTGGTCGTTATACAATTCATCAAAAGAAAAAACAGGAGAAAGTGCCGTTCCATCGCTATTGTACAATATATTTCCAAGGTTGTTGTCTTTATCGGTATGATACAGATATACATCTTCGGGTAAGGAATAGTCCTGATAACTGCCTGCAGCTGGTCTGATGATTAGTTCGGCTTTAATAATAAAACTATTTTGAAACAGAAGGAAATCCTTTACTGTAGGGAAACGGACTTTTGTCATCAGTCCGACCCCCCCCTGTACATAAGCTCTGTTTTCCATTTTACCGGAAGGAATATCCTCACGTTGGATGCGGATATTTTTAAGGGGTGTATTGATGTAATTGCTTGTTATACAGGTAAATTGTTTTTCAGAATTAACCAGTGGAAATTCGTGTGTAATTTTTTTGAGTTCTTCTCCGATTCTGTGTGAGTAAATGTTTATATTAATATCTGCATCAGAGGACTCAAAGGCAACAATTGAAGCATTTTGCATGGTATCTGAAATAATAGCCAGACCTTTATAATGTGTAATAAATTCACTTTCCGAATTTATCAGATCATCGTTAGTTTCCATCAGAGCAAAAAGTTCTTTCCCAAAATCATTGTTCAGCTTCAGTTCAATGGTAGAATCACAACTTGCCGGATGGGGCATCAAATGGCATTCTGCAAGAGGAGTGACTATGTAATTGAATTCAGATGTATTATACAAATACCCTGATTCATAAAGTTTCAGTTTTTCGGATAAGAGGTGTATGGAAAATATTAATGGTTGCAACGTATCACCATAACTATATCCCGTATAATTCAGTTCAAGGGTGATCGAATCGTAAATATCATCGTTCTCAACATCAACAATGGAAGGTATGCCAAATTCAAAAAAACTATTACAGCTTATTCGGCCAAAAACATCATCCCTGTAATTTCCGATAAGTAACGTATCAACAGCTGAACTTGGCAATGAATCGATTTTTACGGTTGACAAGTCAACACGAAAAGTATCTACCATAATCATATACGTTTTCGAATCCAGGAAGTCAGAACCTATTGTGAAATATTCATCATTCTTTGAACAAGCTGTTATTATGATAAGTAATATACCAAGTATCAGGTTTCTTTGTTTGTATTTCATCCGATCAATTAATAGTTGATTTGTATTATGAACGCTTTTCCCAAGTGTTAGAAAAAGCTCTGCCAATTGCAAATCAAACGCAATTCATCAATTCCCGGAAACCAAGTATACCAATAAAGAACATGAATAGATCAAATTACTATTTGAGGCTATGACATAATATACCGACTGTTAAACTTTAACTGTATATGGTTATCTTAAGTAACAGGGTTTTTGTCTATCGCAAACTGCTATATGTCGATTTCACTTTTTCCATACAATCAACCTTAATATGTTTGTTGCATTCGAAATCTTAATTTTTAACTAATGAATAAATGGATTAAAGAGTGTTTATTTCTCGTGGCGATTGGTATGGCATTATTCATATCCTGTAAAGACGACGAAGAAGAAGAGGAAGACCTGATAGGCAATTGGATCGAATTGTCTGATTTTGAAGGGGTAGCCAGGAGCAGTGCCGTGGGTTTTTCCATTGGATCGAAAGGGTATGTTGGTACCGGATATGATGGTTCTGATCGTCTGAACGATTTTTGGGAGTATGATGTAGAGAGAAATACATGGATGCAGAAAGCTGATTTTCCGGGAGTTGCAAGAAACGGAGCTGTGGGTTTCGGAACTGATACAAAAGGATATATCGGAACGGGTTATGATGGAGAACATAAGTTAAATGATTTTTGGGAATTTGATCCGCAGACTAATACATGGACCCAGAAACCTGATTTTGGAGGTTCGGCAAGGTATGGAGCCGTAGGTTTGGCGATCAATAACAAGGGCTATATAGGAACCGGTTACGATGGCAATTATTTAAAAGATTTTTGGGAATACGATCCGGTAGAGGAAACTTGGATACAGAAGGTTAGCGTGGGAGGCGGGAAGAGAAGAGATGCCGTGGCTTTTGTTATCGACGGGAAGGGTTACATATGTACCGGGATTGCTAACGGATCGTATGAAAATGATTTTTGGGAATATAATCCGGAAACAGATACCTGGAACGAAAAAAGAAAAATATCAGATGCGACAGATGATGATTTTGATGATGATTACACATCTATAAAAGGAATACAAAAGATAGCCTTTTCAATAAGTGGCAGGGGTTATCTGGCTACTGCCGGACAAAATTCAGCCGGTGCAATTGTATGGGAATACGATCCTCTGGCTGATTTATGGGAGCAGAAAACCTCGTTTGAGGGAGCAGGAAGAATACAGGCTGTTGCCTTTGCAATCGGAGAAAGAGGATATATAGCCACAGGACGCAATAGCACATATTATTTTGATGATATCTGGGCTTTTGAACCTTATAGTGAATATGATGAATATGACTAGGAAACAAAAAACCTGTTGTATCATTTTTTCTTTTTTTATTGTATGTGGAATAGGTTTAATTGTTGGAATACCGAATGCAACCCCAGATTATAAATTAAAGATTGTTAAAGAATACAATGATGACTGGGCTTATATAATATTTCTGGAAAACACTCCTGTAATATATCAGAAGTATATACCGGCACTTGAAGGCAATGTTGCATTTGAGTCGAAGAAGTCTGCAAGGCTGGTAGGTAAAATGGTAATAAAAAAACTCAGGAATAACAGATCGCCACGCATTAATATACAGGAACTAAGTAGGCTATATAATGAATATGAGTTATATTGAACTCATGTTAATTAAAGCATACTTTTTACCGTGCTTAAGGTGTGTAAAACGCCCCTTTTTTTAATAATCATATGAAGGTATTCACTAGATTCTTACAAGTTCAAAAGCTCTGCTTCTTGAAATAGTTAAGGATTTACTCAATTCAAAGCCATTTTCCCGGGCAATTCTTAAACTTTCCAGCCAGTCTTTTTCTTTTACATGCATTCTTGGTTCAATAAATAATACCTTTGCATGCTTTTTCATGGTGTTGGCAACTTCTGTAAAAAGAATTTTCTGATCATGAACTTCATGAACTACATAAGCCAAAAGGGCAAAATCTATTTTCTTTTCAAGATCGTTTATGTGAAAAGAATGATTATTTGCCACGCGTGTTTCAATGATGTTATTTACTTGCTTCCTTTGGGCACGCAAGTTCAGTTTTTTTAGCATATTTTTCTGAATATCCACACAAATTACTTTTCCGTTCGAACCGGTCATTTTCGCCATCGGGATGCTAAAAAAGCCCATTGCCGGTCCTATTTCAAGAATATTCATTCCTTTGTTAATATAGGAATTCAGCAATTTTTCAGGGTTTTGCAGTATGTTGCGTAATGGGCTAAGCATGAAATAACCTACCCATACAGGACAAATGTGTTGTTTTGTTTCCATGATTTTGGTTTTTATTGTATCAAAGTAAAGCCAGGAATTTATTTATTGGAAAATGATTTCTGTTAATAGAGGAAAGATATCGGTAAATGGAACCAAACAACAGGTAAAGAGGATTTTTAAATTAATGGTCGAACAATCGAATATCCTAATTTCCAGGTGTCAGGCAAAAATAAAAAACAGAATTTTCAGTTTACCTGAGATTGGATTCGCTTTATCAATGAAAACATGTCGATCTGCCTGAAATCGGTCACAATTTGATCAACAAAATCGAACTGGGAAAATTTACCGGGATGGTCATCATTGC
>CAZWFM010000049.1:0-9836 GCA_964633185.1 uncultured Bacteroidales bacterium
AACAGACATCCAATTCTGATTCTTTTCAGATAATTAGAGTTCGTAAGGAGCCACTGAATAAGGTTTCGGACACTCGAACCCAGCCTGCCATGCCTTCGGCAGGTGAACCGGCTGGCAGGGAAGCCAACGCGCTCACAGGATTCAATAGTCCGTATTGTGAAAAATGAACAGGAAGGCTGTAACTAAATTGTTAATGGCTTTTCCTGTATACTCCTATTGATACCCATCTATGAATTTGATTGCTTAAGAAGCTTTATTTTCCTATATTTATAAAAAATGTTTGACTATTTGGCGAACATATATCTATGTGTTGTATTAAAAAATGGGGAATTCTTCCTGATGGAATTTCCGAAATAAAATATCTGGTATTCGTCTTATTTGTTATTCAGTTATTTTCTACCTGTATTCTTCATGCACAGGGAAACAAATATATGTTTTCTTCCTTCGATAAGAGAGATGGATTGTCTAATAATAATATCAATTGTTTTCTCCGTGACAGCAAGGGCTTTGTTTGGATTGGAACAAGCGACGGTTTAAACCGCTTTGACGGGTATTCATTTAAATTGTTTAATTATGATCCGGATGATCCTTCAACGATCAGAAACAGCCTGATAAATTATCTTGCTGAAGATTATAGAAACAATATTTGGATCGGAGCCGGTGATTACCTGGATATATATGATCCTGAGAAAGAAACTGTCTGCCATGCTGACTCAATATTCGGTGGAAAATTGAAGTTTTTGAACGGAACCAGATGGAAACTGCATAAAGACCGGTTTGGTCATTACTGGTGGAGAAGTTCAGCACAAGGTCTTTATAAATACATAGTGGCCAAAGATTCACTTATAAGAGTATTGCAGATCCATAAAGATCAAACGTTTAATATATCGCACATACTGACCGGTATGGATGAAGATTCAGACGGAAATATCTGGATCGTTAACAACAGGGGTATAATAAAAAAGATTCAGAATAAAACTACCTCAATACTTGATAGTATTCAAATTGATCATGCGATCAAGGGATTTTACGAATTGTTCATTGATAACGACGACGATCTCTGGCTTAATAATAAAGAGTTCGCCCAGGGAGTTATATACATCAATTCAAAATCCGGGAAAATTCGCTATTTTACCGATCAATCAACTCTTGGCAGATTAAACACCAACGTTGTAACCGAAATCAATGAAGATGAAGTTGGGAATATACTGGTAGCGACCGACCATGGTGGATTGAATATTATACACAAGTCAGATTTTAACGTTCAGTATCTGTTGCATAATCCCTTAAACGCCAAAACAATTGCTGAGAATAGTGTGATCCATACATACCGTGATTACGATGACTTTATATGGCTTGGTACATTTAAACATGGCGTAAGCTATTATCATAACAACTTATATCAGTTTAATCATTACAAAGTATTTATTGAAGGCGACCTGAACGACAGAATCAATGATATTGACAATTTTGCAGAAGACAGGCAAGGCAATTTATGGATTGGGACAAATGGCGGCGGATTGATCTATTTTAACAGAAAGGACCAAACCTATACACAATACAAACACGATCCTGAAGACGCACACAGTATAAGCTCTGATATTATCATAGGCTTAATGATCGACAGCAAAGATAACTTATGGATCGGGACCTATTTTGGTGGATTAAATCGCTGGGATGGTAAAAAGTTTGTACACTTTAGAAGCGATAGCTGCGATCAAACAACCATTACGGACGATCGGGTCTGGGATATTTGTGAAGACAGGAATGGAATGTTTTGGATTGCAACCCTTCTGGGCGGTGTAAATGTGTTTGATCCCGGAACAGGGAAAGTGGTCGAAAATTTCAGGTCGCCAGATGGCCCATCTATCAGGTCAGATATTGTTCATACTGTTATTGAGGATAAAAGTGGTAAAATGTGGTTCGCTACAACAAATGGGATCAGATCATACGATAAAGAGAAAGGAAAATTTGAATACTATGAAAACCAACCTGATGATCCCAACAGCCTGAGCAATAACTTTGCTTACGATGTTCTGGAAGATTCAAGAGGATTCATATGGGCAGCCACGGGCGACGGATTGAATATCCTGGATAAATTAACGGGTAAATTTACTGTACTCCGGACAAAAGATGGATTGCCAAGTAGCAGGATCCTCACAATTGTAGAAGACAATTACCATACTATCTGGGCCGGTACTTCGAATGGTATTTCCAATATCAGGGTGAACCATGATGAAAAGAAAAATGAATACTACTATACTTTTACTAATTATAATGAGCACGACGGACTTCAGGGTTTGGAATTCAATGCAAAAGCAGCTTCCAAAACAAGTCAGGGTGAATTGATCTTTGGAGGCTTCAATGGGTTTAATTTATTTCATCCCGATGAAATAACTGTAAGTCAACAAGATCCAAATATTGTCTTTACTGATTTTCTGGTATTTAACAAAAGCTATTCCAACAAAGAAAAACTAAATGATCGTTATTTGTTCACAAATGCAGTGCCTTACAGCAATGAGGTTACATTGAAATATTCTGAAAATTTATTCACAATAGAGTTTTCGAATTTGAATTATTTTCATCCCGAACGCAGCAAATATCAATATCAACTGGAAGGATTTAATGACTCATGGCTTGAAACGTCCAGTACCGAAAGACGTATTACGTATACCAATCTGGATCCGGGCACCTATATTTTTCATGTCAGAGTAAGCAATCCTGATGGCACGTGGAATCCAAAGGAGTCAACTTTTAAGATTGTAATACTCCCCCCCTGGTGGGATACGATCTTGTTCAAGATAGTATTTGTTGTAATCCTTTTGGCTTTTATCGTTGTAATATTTTATTTAAGACTAAACCAGTTGAGATACCAGAAGAAAATCCTTGAAGAAACTGTATCTGAACGGACCAATGAATTGCTTGAGTTGAATACAGTGTTAGAAGAGCGGCAGAAAGAAATAAGTCTGCAGAACGAAGAATTAAACCTTCATCGTAACAAACTTGAGAAGTTGGTTGATAAGCGCACGTCAGACCTGGCAGATGCACTGAAAAAAGCGAAAGAAAGTGACCGGTTAAAATCAGCATTCCTTGCCAATATGTCGCATGAGATACGTACGCCTATGAATGCAATTATTGGATTTTCTAATCTGATTCGTGATAAAGATGTTACTCACCGGGAAAGAGATGAATTCATTGACATAATTTATAAAAACTGTGAATCGTTGCTGGTGATCATTGATGATATACTTAATCTTTCAAAAATTGAGGCAAATCAGATCACTATTGAAAAGCAGATCTTTAATGTAGGTGAATTGCTTGATGAACTGGCCAATTATTATGAATTAAAAGCTGATGAACAGGTTAAAGTAGTGTATAAAGCAGGTAAAAGCGGTTCACACTTGTATATCAGTCACGATAAAATAAGAATCAAACAGGTTTTGCAAAACTTAATTGATAATGCATTAAAATTTACCGAAAAAGGATACGTAAAGTTCGGATTTGAACGAAAAGCTGATACAATAACATTTTTTGTAAAAGATACAGGTATTGGGATTGACCCTCTGGAACACAAAAATGTATTTGTTTCGTTTGCCAAAATAGAACAACCTGATACAAAATATTACAAAGGCACTGGTTTAGGTCTTGCAATCTGTAAACGAATAGCAGGTTTAATGAATGGAGACATTGAGTTTGAATCAGTACCCCAAAAAGGTAGCACTTTCAGATTTACAATTCCTGTTGAATATGCCGCACAGCCCGGGAAAAATGTAAAAATAAAAAAAACAAACAAGCCAATAGTCTCTGATTCGGGAAATATTGAAGTGCTTGTCGCCGAAGATGAAAAGGCAAACTACTATCTGATAGAAAAGATACTTCTAAAATACCATATAAAAACAATTTGGGCTAAAAACGGAGAGGAAGCCGTTGATTATGTAAAACAGCATGCCAATAAGCACATGGTAGTTTTAATGGATATTAAAATGCCTGTTATGGATGGTATTGAAGCACTAAATAGAATTAAGACCATTAACCAACAAATACCTGTAATTGCTGTAACTGCTTTTGCCTACGAAAGTGAAAAACAGGAAATATTGAAAAATGATTTTACTGCCTATATATCAAAACCGCTTAAGCCAAAACAAATCGTGGATGCCATTGAAAAAGCTATTGGTCAGAGCATTGGATAGCCTTTATACCGTTTCGACAATTAGCAACATGGTATTTTCGGAGTTTATTTGAGTTCAATAATCGGAAAAACCGTCCCTGTTGTCCGTGGCCTTAATACCAGAACTTAAGCCCGGCAATAACAATCGGTTTCAGGGTTTCATCCCATACGGTCGGGATTTTTGAGATAAAGGCTGTTGTTTCTTTTTCTCTCAGGTATGTGCTGGGCGCATCGCATAACATTTGCAGCGGACTTTCATACACAACGTACATAGCCACCTGGTGGCACCTGGTACCCAGGCTCATGGGTCTGAAAAATGAAATTCTGTGATTCCCGGCAATTGCATTTGCCATCGCACCAGGGGTAAAATCCATCGGACCGGCTACCATCCTGGTAAATGGCAGGGGCATCACAACCACATAATATATTGAATTACCGATAATAATAATGAATAAACAAAGCAATTGGCCGATACAGAACGTGTGCAAACTTTGAGAATGCAAACAGAATAATCAGTTCCATTGAAATAATGGTATGAACAATAAATACCCATTGACTCATCAGATTATTTGCATGAAATGTTACTGCAGCTTCCATCCAGAAACCTGTGATGCCTGCCAGCCATAGAAAACCCAGAAACATCGCATCTGCTAACTTTGTATCGGTATATGTCTTGGTAATTTTTAGAAAACGATACACAATGGAAACAGTAGCTCCATATACCATAAGCATACCAGCAAGTGTCCCAAGTATACGACCGGGTAACCATATATCCGTTGCCGGATCCTTGAAAATAAAATCGAGTGTTGTGGCTATCAGCAGACCTATAAAGCCCCACATAATAGTCCAGTGAACGAACCAGGGTTTCAGAAAAAAAGGTTTGTTGAACCAATAAGAGTCTTCTTCTTTATCGCAATCCTGATAGCGTTTCGTTGTTACCAATTCATGAAAAACACGTTTAACAGACTGAATCAGGTTCCCTCTCCCATTTGTATTTCCATTGGCCTTTTCCTTTTTATACAATTTAAAAAACATTTTTAATGCACCTGCAACAGCAGCAAATACAGTAATAATCAACACTATAAGCCCAAAATCGTGTATAACCTGGAAGGGCATATAATCAAAGATCCACCTTGAAACCTGATGCTCAGGTCTTATGGTTAGCAGAAAGAATCCTATAACAATAGCTAACAGAAATGTGAAGATGATAGCAAAGAAGTTATTCTTAAACAACAAACCTGTCAATCCGGTCATATCATATCTGGCTATTGCATAACGGCGCAGTGCTGACATATAATCTCCCGGATTTGCAGTACGCGGACATGTTTCGGTACAATCGCCACATGCATAACAAAGCCATAACTCTTTGCTGGTAAGAATTTCTTCTTTCTGCCCTAGTATTCCGTATCGGATAAACATACGGGGAAAATTTGCATTTTCTTCCGATAAGCTGCATACTGCCGTGCAATTGCCACAATTATAGCATGCATCAAAATTGTCGGCTCCATACTTTTTAAGCTCTTTAGAAAAATCTTCTGTTACTTTGAACATATCTATTTCTTTTCTGAAAGACGATAATAATAATACTCATCCATTTCGTCAGGATCCCCGGTCTCAATTTCACCGTACTTCCTGATTGTCATTAAATTATAAGTTATTATATCAAGTGGAAGTTGAACTTTTTCTGCAATCTCCGGAATGGTTTTGGGCCCATCCTGAAGACTTTGCAGAATCAATTTTTTAATACGTGCATATTCTTTACGTTTTTCCTTTGCTTGTTCCGGAACAACGCGGTTTTGTTTTATTTGATCAATTGTTTTCATAGTCGGCATATTTATATCAGCGCTTCAATCATGCTTTCAATTTCTATGTCTGAATAGCCTTTAAGCTGAATTGCATTCACATTACAGACAGGCAGGCACATACCACATCCCTTGCAATTGGATTCATTGACTTTGGCAACTTCCTTTTTCTCATAGGTTATTATTTCAATCGCATTAAACGGACACACCGTTTCACAATCTCCGCACCACTCACAAACTGATTTATCAATAGTAGCCAGGAAAGGCTCAAGTTCAATTTCACCACTACTTATAAGACTATTTATTTTAGATGAAGCGGCAAGAGCTGATTTGACCGATTCGGATGTATTTTTTGGACTTTGACATGTGCCTGCAATAAATACTCCATCTATCACAGTTTCCACCGGACGGAGTTTTGGATGTATTTCATTGTAGAATTTATCACGACCGACAGGTAATTTTAATAAGCCTGATATGTAATCGTTTCTTTTCGGTTCCATCCCTGTAACCAGCACAATAAGGTCAACATTCAGGTTAATTTCTTTCTGTGCCGTAAGTAAATCAATTACTTTGATACTCAGATCATCATTGTTTATAATAATCTCAGGGTAAGCATCTGTTGTCCACTGAAAATACAAGTCACCGTTTTCAGTAGCCTGGTTATACAATACCTCCTGTTTACCATACGTTCTGATCCCCCTGCTGAGATGATAATTCTGTATATCAGTAAATTTCTCTTTGGCAAGAATAGCCGCATGTGTGGTTGCAGTGCAGCAATACCTTGAACAATATTTATTCTCCCCTTCGGGTTGGCGACTTCCGACACAGTAAATGAATGCAATATTACGTATGGTTTTATTTTTATAGACCAGTTCACCCTGATTCAATTCTATCAATCTTCTGAATAGCGGAAGCGTAACAATATACGGACTTTTTTTATACCCAAATTCTCCTTCTGCGGGTTCGTATGAGTCGAATCCGGTTGTTACCAGTATTGCTCCTGTCCGCAGACTTACAAATTCCCCGTCCTGCTTGAGATCAATTTTACTGCATACTTTCTCACATTCACCGCACCGGGTACATGTTGCCATGTCGATAACCGGCCATTCCGGATATTGGCCGGGTTTTCCCGTGTGTATTGCTTTGTGTGTTGTAATATTGAAATCAAACTCATCTTCCGTTTCCACAGGACATATTTTAATTGCCTCCTGCAAATCGGAGTCCTGGTAATTGCAACCGGGATGAACATACCTCGGTTTCAACTGCACACCCACCTCAAAATTGCCAACACTGCCAGCTTTCATAATGATCTTTGCACCAGTGTACAATTTTATATTCGGATGCTTTATGATTTTCTGATACAATTCTCCTACAATTTCGGATGCTGCTTTCTCTGAAAAATATAGCTGGTCCCATTGTACAATATGTCCCCCAATAAAAGGTTCTCTTTCTATCAAATAAACAAATGTACCTGTTTTAGCCAGTTCAAGGGCTGCAAGCATTCCTGATATGCCTGCGCCAATGATTAAAATGGCATTTTCAGCAGGGATTTTCATAGATTCGAGTTCCATAGAATGCTTTACGCGCGAGATACCTGCTGCAACCAGTTTTACAGCCTTTTCTGTAGCATATTTAGGAGTATCGGAATGAGCCCATGAACATTGCTCCCGGATATTTACCTGAACATAATTATGAGGATTCAGACCGGCCCTTTCGGCAACGCTTCTGAAGGTGAAGAGATGTAATTTAGGAGAACAGGAAGCAACAACAATGGCATCAAGCTGGTTGTTTATTATATCCTCAACCATTTCTTTCTGAACTGCATCAGAACATGCAAACATTGTAGTTTTAGCCAGGAAAACACCTTTTATACCTTCTGCCTCGGTTTTAACCTTTTCGACATCTACACAATCAGAAATATTTGAACCGCACTGGCATATGTAAACTCCAATTTTATTCTTCATTCCCATTCCTCCTTAAATAACTCAGTGTTTCTGATGATGCAGTACCTGCCGAAAGAATAGAATCAGGAATATCCATTGGTCCGGCTGCAGTTCCCGCAACAAATACCCCCTCGATGCTGGTCTTTGAAGGAAAGATAAGCTCATCGATCTGCTTCACATAGTTGAACCTGTCTTTTTCCAGTTTCTCTTCTTTAAAAAAGGAAGCAAAATCAGTATTGGATTGAATTCCCACAGAAAGTACTACCATATCGTGCTCTGCTTCAGCTATCCTGCCATCAGCAATATTCTCATAGCGTAGTGTAAGATCACCATTGTCCTTTTCGGTAATTCTGCCGATTTTCCCCTTCACAAACTGAACGCCCATGTCTTGTGTCTGCTGATAAAACTCGTCAAATCCTTTACCGAAAGACCTTATGTCAATGTAATAAATGGTTATGTCAGCCATTGGAAGTGCCCCCATCAGCAATTGGGCCTGTTTAATTGAATACATGCAACATACCTGCGAACAGATGGGATTTCCTGTTGTAACGTCACGCGAGCCTGTACATAAGACGTATGCAATATTATCAGGTACCTTCCCATCTTTCGGTCGCAATACGGTATTATAAGGTCGCGTAGGAACCAGTTGTCTTTCCATCTGCATTGCAGTGACCACATTTTTGCATTTGCCATACCCGTAACGCGGCATCAAAGTAGGATCAAATAAGTTGTAACCTGTGGCTACAATGACCGATTTCACCTGAATAGTGCTCTGTTTTTCAACCTGAGTGAAATCTATGGCATTTGCCGGACATACTTTTTCACATATGCCACAGAGAATGCAGTTTTCAATATCAATTGCAGCAATTCTCGGATTGGCAATGCTGAAAGGTATATAAGCAGCCTTTCTGCCAACCAGATCATATTGATACTGATCTTCAACTACTACCGGACATTTCTCTTCACACAACTGGCATCCTGTACAGTCATTTGTTACATACCTGGGTTTTTCGATCAGCGTTGCCTGGAAATCTCCGCCAGGCTTTTTCCTGATATTCTGAATTTCACTTAATGTAAATATTGTAATATTGGGATGTCGTGCTGTTTCCGATACTTTCGGTGTTGTAATACAGGCCGAACAATCGAGAGTGGGAAATACTTTGCTCAGGTGTATCATTTTCCCGCCAATCGAAAGATCTTTATCAACCAGTATTATTTTAAGTCCTGCATTCGCAAGATTCAATGCAGCCTCTTCACCGGCAATTCCACCACCAATTATCAATACATCATAATCTGCATTCTGATTGCTCATTCCACTTAAATTTATTGTGTTGCCAGATTTTCATTAAAACTTTTCATCTGCCTGACAAAAGACTCAGAACAAACAGAGCAAATAGCAGCCATTTTCAATCTGCCCGGCTCAATTCCCCTGTTTTTCATCTCTTCATGCGTTCTGGAGACAACTTTTGCCGTATTTTCCGAACAGGATTCGCTGTAAGGACAATCTGTACCATCTGCTGCAATGAAAACCCCATCAAATCCTTTTTTGAATGCATGCATAATCCACCTGGTTTTTATTGCACTGGAACATGGAACTGTAATCGTATAGACAGAGGGAGGATAGTGCATCTTCAGTAATCCCGCAAGATCTATCGCCAAATCCGATATTTTTTCAGTGGAAAAAACAAGTATTCTAACTGATTTTTTCTCTACATCATCAGTCATTGTAAATCCCTATTTTTTCAGATAGATTTTAAAATATCCCGATTCCTCAACTGTTCCAAGGTATTCGTGACCTTTCTTTTGTGCCCATTTCGGCACATCACGCTTTGTACCTTCATCGGAAGAAAGGATTTCCATGATTTCGCCGGTATTAATTTCACCAATTGATTTTTTCGCTGCCAGCAGTGGCCCGGGACAAGA